>JAENXP010000673.1 GCA_016649475.1 Burkholderiales bacterium
TGTAGTAGGTGATCGGCATGTACTTGCGCAGCCCGCCCATCTTGCGCATGTCCTGCTCATGGTGCAGCGCGATGATCACCGAACCCGCGCCCAGGAACAGCACCGCCTTGAAGAAAGCGTGGGTCATGAGATGGAACATGCCGACCGAATACGCCGAGGCGCCCAGCGCCACGGTCATGTAGCCCAGCTGCGACAGCGTCGAATACGCGATCACGCGCTTGATGTCGTACTGGACCACCGCGATCAGCGACATGAAGAAGGCGGTGATGCCGCCGATCACCAGCACGAAGGAAAGCGCAGCCTCGGACAACTCGAACAGCGGCGACATGCGCGACACCATGAATATGCCGGCGGTGACCATGGTCGCCGCGTGGATCAGGGCCGAGATCGGCGTCGGGCCTTCCATCGAATCGGGCAGCCAGACGTGCAGCGGGAACTGCGCGGATTTGCCCATGGCGCCGATGAAAAGACAAATGCAGATCACCGAAATCAGCAGCCAGGGCGAGCCGGGGAAGATCTCTATGGTGGTCTTGACCATGCCCGGCGCATGCGAGAACACGCTGGCGTAGTCGAGCGTGCCGAAATGCGCCAGCACCAGCCCGATGCCGAGCAGGAAACCGAAGTCACCGACGCGGTTCACCAGGAACGCCTTGAGGTTGGCGTAAATCGCCGTCGGCCGGGTGTACCAGAAACCGATCAGCAGGTAGGACACCACGCCCACCGCCTCCCAGCCGAAGAACAGCTGCACGAAGTTGTTGGACATCACCAGCATCAGCATGGAGAAAGTGAACAGCGAAATATAGGAGAAGAAGCGCTGGTAGCCGGGGTCGTCGGCCATGTAGCCGATGGTGTAGATGTGCACCATGAGCGAGACGAAAGTCACCACCACCATCATCAGCACCGACAGCCGGTCGATGAGGAAACCGATTTCGAAGCGCGTGGCGCCCGAGGTCAGCCAGGTGTAGACGCTGCCGTTGAAGACGTTGCCGTTCATCACGTCCATGAACACCACTACCGATGCGAGGAACGAAATCGTCACCCCGATGATGGTCACCCAGTGCGCGCCCGCGCGTCCGACGACGCGGCCCGCAAGCCCCGCAACCAGCGCACCGGCGAGGGGTGCCATGGGCACCAGCAGGTAGAGTTGTTGCATCGATGTCATAGCGTTCGGCCGGGTGATGAATGCGGGCCGCAGGCCAGGCCGCGGGGTAGGCCCTGCGCCCGCTCGCCCCTGCTTCCCGCCCGTTGTTCGTTACCCATGGCCTTCCTTTAGCCCTTCAATGTGTTCAGGTCGTCGACGTTGATGGTGGAGAGATTGCGGAACAGCACCACCAGTATCGCGAGCCCTATGGCCGATTCGGCCGCCGCCACGGTCAGGATGAAAAACACGAACACCTGCCCGGATATGTCATTCAGGTAATGCGAGAACGCGATGAAATTCATGTTCACCGCCAGCAGCATCAGTTCGATCGCCATCAGCAGAATGATCACGTTCTTGCGATTGAGGAAAATGCCGACAACGCTGATTGCGAACAGCAGCGCGCCGAGTATCAGGAAATGCGACAGCGACAGCACGGGCAACGAGAATGAGGGCACGATCAGTTATCCTTTTTCTCGGACGGCATCGATACGAGGCGAACGCGGTCCGCGCGTTTGATCGCGACCTGTTCGGAGGGGACCTGGTGCTTGCTGTCCTTGCGCCCCCCGCGCAGGGTAAGCGCGATAGCCGCGACGATCGCGACCAGCAGGATCACCGCGGCGAGCTCGAACGGATAGACGTAGCCGGTGTACAGGATGCGGCCCAGCTCCTTGGTGTTGTTGTAAGCCGCACCCGGATCGGCCGGGTTGGGCAGGTGTTCCGTGCCGAAATACTTGCCTCCCAGCACCAGCACCATCTCGATCACCATCAGCACGCCGACCGCCGCTCCCAGCGGAAGGTAGCTCCAGAAGCCCTCGCGCAGCCGGTCCAGGTTGATGTCGAGCATCATCACCACGAACAAGAACAGCACCATCACCGCGCCGACGTAGACCAGCACCAGGACGATCGCCAGGAACTCGGCCCGCAGCAGCATCCAGATGGCGGCGGCGGTAAAGAATGCGAGCACCAGGAA
>JAENXP010000347.1 GCA_016649475.1 Burkholderiales bacterium
AATCTGACGCGGTGATTACATCTGTGTAATCTTTGATCCAGGGCAAGGTGATTCATGCACAATGCGATCTGGCGCAAAATCAACGGAAGGCGGCGATGAAAATCCTGATCGTCGAGGACGAACAAAAAACCGGGGATTATCTGAAGCAGGGCTTGGTAGAAGCCAGCTTCGTGGTGGATCTCGCCCGCGACGGCCTGGACGGGATGCACCTGGCTCAGACCGGGGACTACGACCTCGTGGTGCTGGACGTGATGCTGCCGCGGCTGGACGGATGGGGGGTGCTGCGGGCGATACGCGCTGCCGGCAAGAACATGCCCGTGCTGTTTCTCACCGCGCGCGACCAGGTCGAAGATCGCGTAAAAGGCCTGGAACTGGGCGCGGATGACTACCTGGTGAAGCCGTTTGCCTTTTCTGAGCTGCTCGCGCGGGTGCGCACGCTGCTGCGGCGCGGGAAGGTCATGGAACCGGAAGTGCTCAAGGCGGCGGATCTGGAACTCGACCTGCTGCGCCGCCGTGTGACGCGGGCGGGCAGGCGGATCGAACTCACCGCCAAGGAATTCGCCCTGATGGAACTTTTGCTGCGGCGCCGGGGCGAGGTGCTGACGCGCTCGCTGATCGCGTCGCAGATCTGGGACATGAATTTCGACAGCGACACCAATGTGATCGAAGTCGCCGTGCGGCGGCTGCGGGCGAAAGTGGACGACGACTTCGAGCCCAAGCTCATCGTCACGGTGCGCGGCATGGGTTACGTACTCGAGGTTCCGGAATCGGTTTGATGCGCGTCAGATCGGTCACTTACCGTCTCACGCTGTTTTTCTCCACGGTTTCCACCGCGGTATTGCTGGCCGTCGGCTATCTTGTAGGCTCCTTGGTGGAAAGGCACTTCATCGAGCAGGATCTGAACGAACTCGACGGCACGATCGAACTGGTAAGCAAGGTCCTGGCCAAGGTTCATTTCAGAAGCGACCTGGATCTGGTCCCGCAACTGCTCAACAATGCGCTGGTCGGATTTCCCGGCCTGTCGATCAAAATCGTCGGCCCCGAGGGCCGCACGATATTCGCCTCCTCGGACGCCGTGTTCGCCGATACCCGGATTGAAGATAAGCCGAACAATGGTTTTCCAGGTCAGGGCGGAGCGGTGGTACGGGAAAGCGGCGGACACGCCTTCAGGGAGATTGCTGCCTCGGCGCCCTTGGGAATTACCGGGATCCCCCCCGCGAAACTGCTGGTCGCGGTCAATATCGACCACCAGCGCGAATTCATGGTGGCATTGCGCAAGATCCTCTGGCTCTCCATCGCAGCGGGCATGCTGCTGACCGGATTGCTCGCCTGGATTGCGGCGCGCCGTGGGCTGGAACCGATTCACCGTATCGCGGCGCTGGCTCGAAATATTTCCGCCAACCGGCTAGGCGAGCGCCTGTCACTCGCGCCGGTTCCGCCAGAGTTGTCCGATCTGGCCTCGGCAATAAATTCGATGCTGGCCCGCCTGGAGGATTCGTTTCGGCGGCTGTCGGATTTTTCCTCGGATATCGCGCACGAATTGCGCACCCCAGTCGCCAACCTGGTCACGGAAACCGAGGTGGCGCTGTCGCGCGCGAGATCGGCGGACGAATACAGGGAGGTCCTGTATTCCAATCTGGAGGAATACAGCCGCCTGTCCCGGATGATCGGAGACATGCTGTTTCTGGCAAAAGCCGAAAACGGACTGATCGTGCCGCGGCAGGAACCGGTGAACCTCGCTGAAGAGGCGCAGGGTCTTTTTGCATTTTACGAGGCGCTCGCCGAAGAAAAAGGCGTCGGCCTGATCCTGGATGGCGCCGGCGGGATACTCGGCGACCGGCTGATGATCCGCCGTGCCTTGAGCAATCTGCTTTCCAACGCGCTGCGCCACACCCTGCGCGGGAATTCGGTCAAGGTAAGCATCGACCGGCTGGCCTCCGGAGAAACGCGGCTCGCGATCGAAAATCCTGGAGCAAATATTGCTCCAGAACATCTTTCGCGTCTGTTCGACCGGTTCTACCGGGTAGATGCCTCCAGGCAGAAGACTGGCGAGGGCACCGGCCTCGGCTTGCCCATCACCAGGTCCATCGTCGAAGCGCACCGAGGCACGATCTCGGCGTCCTCGGAAAACGGGACGATACGCTTCGACATCAGGTTTCCGCCTACCGCGACGGCTTGAGTCGCGATAGCCGGCGCGTTTTTCCAATCGATTTATCGTTTGCCCCGCGCCAGGGCCGCGCGTTGCCGCGGGAACGATCCCGGCAGCGCGAGCGGTGTGCCGCCGACCGGAGCTTCATGGACGATACGCCATTGGCCGCCTTCCATGGTCCAGTACTGGCGCTTGCGCGTCTTCTGGGCTAGGTTGCTCGAACTGTAGTCCTGATCGAAGGTGGCCACCATCAGCGCCTTTTGCCCGGGACTGCGAAGCAAGCTCACGTTTTCGAGCGACACCTTGATCCAGCGCTTGGAGGCATTGACGCGGCGCTTGTGCGCGCTCCATGCGCCGATGTCCATGCCCTCCGAGCGGAATGCGCGGGCGTAGTGCCCGAGATAGCGCCCGGCATCCAGGCTTTCCCAGTCGCGGCGCCACGCTTCAAGCTGGTCCATGAACGCCTTGCGTTCGTCGCGCAAAGCTTCGAGCGTTGTCCATTCGATTTGATCCGTGATGATTACCGGCGTCACGCCCACCTGCACGCGCTTGGCCAGTTCGGCGATATCCGCGTTGGCGAGCGCGACGCAACCATCGCTCGCCCGCGGCGCGCGCGCATAGGTGTCCGAAGGCACCCCGTGCACCCAGATACCGTTGCCGGTGCGCCCGGCCATGCGGTCCCATTCGTTCGGGTAGCTGATCGGAAATGCGCCCCAGCCGTAGAGCTCGGGCAGCTTGCTGCCGGGAATCCTGGCCGTAACGTGATAGACGCCGAGCGGCGTCTTGCGGTCCCCCTGGCGCAGCTTGTCAATCCCGTTCCTGCCCAGCGTGGAATAGAAATCTTCCACCAGGCGCGGGGTGCCGCCGGCATTCTCGTAGACATAGACGCGCGAGCGCCCGGCGTCCACTACGATCGCATTTTTTTGTCCCCGGTCGAACTGCACTAGGTAGCGGGGAATACCGCCAGGGGGCGCGGGGTCGCGCACGGCGCGCAACCGTGCCAGAGCTTCGGCACGCAAGTCCTCTAGGCGCGCGCCTGAGGCATTAGCCGAATTGCCGAAACCCGCGATCGGCGCCGCGCGAGCGCGCAGCAGATCTCCGTGCACCAAGTGGGCGAGGCGCCAGTTGGGGTAGAGCGCGGCGAGGCGGTCCATCTCGGCTAGCGCAGCCGGCAGCTTGCCGCTGGTCATTTGCTGGAGCACGCGCTCGAAGCGCGCCTCGGCGCCGTCCACGCCAGTATTCGGTGGCGGCGCGGCCGCGGGCACGGCCGAGGCGCTCAGCATCAAAGCTGTCATGGCGAATGCCCGGGCCCATACGCGGGTCGCAACAGCGCGCGTCGCTACAAGTCTGTTCTCCGCCCGCATTGGCGCCGTGCGCCCGTCGTCGCAGGGCGCTGCGCGGATCGCGCGTCGCATCGGATCGGCGACGCTCAGGAAGCGTGCATTTTCGGATCGTTGCAAGGACAGTCCAGGTCCCAGCGGAACATGCGCGGCGCCTTCTCGCCCGCGCGCTGGACGCGCAGTTCGATCGCCTTGGGCAGCGGCGTCAAAGCCTTGAAACTGAGTACGCCCTTTCGATGGTGGCCGCCCGGGGTATCGCCTTCCCACGCGGTAGGCACAAGATTTCGCTTGCCGGCGCGGTCGACGATGAACGCAGTGCGCGCCAGATCGTCACTCAGGTCCTGGCTGTGCGTGCTGAGCGTAACCTGGAACGACCAGATGGTCGCTTTGGCAGAAACCTCCAGAGGCTTCACGGCAATCGTCACGCCGCCGTCTTCACTGCTTTGCAACGCCAGATCGGCGGCCAATGCAGTGGTGCTGAAC
>JAENXP010000128.1 GCA_016649475.1 Burkholderiales bacterium
TAGCGCTCGAGCAGCACGCGTGAGTCGTACGAGAACGCAGCCACGAGCGCCGCCGGAACATCGGCGGCGCTGCGCGCGAACGCCTCGACATCGTAGCCGGTGCCGGCGATCGGAATGCCGGCAAAAAACAGATCGGCGCCGGCATCCTTGCCCAAGACTTCCAGGATCTTGCCGAACAGACTGCTGTCGCTGAGCAAGACGCCGGTGATGTCGATGGGATTGGTGGTGGTGGCAAACCCCGGCAATATCGCGTCCAGCCGTGCGCGCGTCGCGTCGGCGAGCACGGCGAGCGGGAGCTGCAACTCTTCCGCTATGTCGGCCGCCATGACGCAGGTCGCACCGGAATTGCTCAGCGCCACCAGCTTCCTGTCCCGCGGCCGCCAGCCCTTGAGGTACAAATCGGCCGCATTGACCAGGTCGTGCGGATCGGCCGCGCGCCAGATGCCGTGATGGCGCAAAAAAGCGTCGACCACGCGATCCTCGGTGGCCATGGCGCCCGTATGCGAACTCGCCGCGCGCTGGCCGCTAGGCGTGCGGCCGGACTTCAGCACCAGGACCGGCAGGTCGCGGGCACGCGCCACGGCGGCAGCCTCGGCCAGCTTTTCCGGCGCGTTCACCGTTTCCAGGTACAGCAGCAGCAACTTCACCTGCGGGTCCTGCGCCACTTCGGCCGCCAGTTCGGCGACGGTAATGTCGGCCTCGTTGCCGGTCGCGTGGCAATGGCGCACGCCGATGCCGCGTTTGTGCAGCAGGCCGTAGATGAGTTGCGACAGGGCGCCGCTCTGGCTGATGATGGCCGCCGGGCCTGGAATGCACGGAAGGTCGTTGAACACCGTGGAGAAGTTGGCGATGGCACCGTTGCCGAAGTTCGCCAGCCCCTGGGAATTCGGACCGACGATGCGCATGCCCGCGGCGCGCGCGCTGGCCAGCATCGCATCCTGTATGTTCTTGCCCGACGCGCCGGTTTCGCCGTAGCCCGAAGCCAGTATCACTGCAACTTTCACGCCCATGCCGGCGCACTGCTCCACCGCCTGCACCGTGCCTGCACCCGCGAGCGCGACTATCGCCATGTCGGGCACCTCGGGCAGCGAGGCGAGATCGGGATAAGCCTTGAATCCCTGCACCTCGGCGCGCGCCGGATTGATCGGGTACACCTTGCCGCGGTAGCCGTAGTTCTTCATGAACAGCAGCGGCCGGCCGCCGATCTTGTGTGGATTGTCGGAGGCGCCGACTATGGCGATCGATTTGGGGTTCAGGGCTGCGTCGAGATTGTTTGGCATGGGGCGATATCGCTTTCAGTAGGATGCAATTGCACGCACCCAATGATACTGGGAACATATCGATCGAGAAAAGAAATTGGACCATCTCGCCGTCCATGCCGATACTGGCAGGATAAACATAGTCGCGCGGAGGAACCATGAAAGCGGAAAACCCAGGAATGCCCTCGATGTACGTCCCGGACAGCTACGGCCGGAACCTGTATCGCATCGACCCGCAGTACGAGCGGCTGCTGCAGCTGTATCTGCCGCAGGACCTGTACGGCCATCTGCGGCCGCAGCTCGATCGACTGGGCAGCCTTGCCGGGAGCCGGCTCGACGATCTCGCAGGCACCGCCGACCGCAACCCGCCGACGCTGCGTCAGCGCACGCGCAACGGCGGCGATGTCCAGTCCATAGAGAAGCACCCGGACTACCGGGAACTGGAGCGCTACGCCTATGCCGAATTCGGGCTCGCCGCCATGTCGCACCGGGGCGGCGTGCTGGGCTGGCCGCAGCCGATGCCGCCGGCCGCGAAATACGCCTTGACCTTTCTGTTCGTGCAGGCCGAGTTCGGCCTGTGCTGTCCGGTGAGCATGACCGACTCGCCCACGCGCACGCTGCGCAAGTTCGGCGCACCCGAATTGCTGGCGCGCTACCTGCCCGAGCTGACCAGCGTGGACATGGACGCGCTGGCGCAGGGTGCGATGTTCATCACCGAGCACGGCGCCGGCTCGGATGTCGGCGCCTCGGTCACGACCGCGCGCAAGGCGGGCGACGGCAGCTGGCTGCTGGAGGGCGAAAAGTGGTTCTGCTCGAATCCGGACGCCGGCTTTGCGATGGTGCTCGCGCGGCCCGAGGGCGCGTTGGCGGGTACCAAGGGACTCGCGCTGTTTCTGCTGCCGCGGCACCTCGCCGACGGCACGCCCAACCGCTACCGCATCCTGCGGCTGAAGGACAAGCTCGGCAGCCGCTCCATGGCGAGCGGCGAAATCTGCCTGGACGGCGCCACCGCCTACCTGGTGGGCGAACTCGGCCGCGGCTTCGTGCAGATGACCGACATGATCAACAGTTCGCGCCTGTCGAACGGCGTGCGCGCGGCCGGCCTGATGCGCCGCGGCCTCAACGAAGCGCTGTTCGTCGCGCGCGAGCGCCTCGCATTCGGCAAGCGCCTGATCGACCTGCCGCTGATGCAGCGCCAGCTGGTCAAAATGATGGTGTGGACCGAACAGGCGCGCAGCATGATGTTCCAGACCGCGGCCGCACTGGAGAGTGCGGATGCCGGCGACGAGACCGGACGCGGCCTGACCAGGATCATGACGCCGCTGATCAAATTCCGCGCCTGCCGCGACGCGCGCAAAGTCACGGGCGATGCGATGGAGGTGCGTGGCGGCTGCGGTTATGTCGAGGAATGGGCCGAAGCGCGGCTGCTGCGCGACGCGCATCTGGGATCGATCTGGGAGGGAACCAGCAACATCGTGGCGCTGGACGTGCTGCGCTCGATCCGCAAGTCCGACACCGTGACCAAGCTCTCGGCGCACTGGCGCCGCCTGCTCGAAGAGGCGGAACTGCCGCCGCAAATGCGCGCCCGCTTCGACACCGTACTCGGCCGGGTCGCCGATCTCGCTTCTTGGGCCGCGGCGACGCCGCGCGAGGATGTCGCCAGGCAGGCGGCTTCCGCGCTCTACCACGCCACCACCGCAGCCGCCATGGCCTGGGAAGCGCAGCGCTCGGGCGATGCGCGCCGCCTGCTGCTCGCGGATCTGGTGCTGCGCCACCGGCTGGGCGCGCGCGACCCGCTGGCGCGGGAGCCCGATCACGCCGCCGTGTTCGAAAAGCTGCTGTCGGAATCGACCATGAGCCGCGGTGAAATTCCGGGGTTCAGCTAAACCTGGAAGGGGTCGGGTTCAGCGTTACATTCAATTTCGACTGCTTGCGTTGCGCACGGGTGGCGCGTACATTTCTAGCGCAGCCCTATAGAACAATCATTTCCGCATTTTCCTGGAGGAGACAGCAATGAACGATCGGTCGCGTATTCTTGCCAAGCATTTGTCATTTGTCACAGCGGCGGCGACGCTGGTCCTGAGCGGCAGCGCGCAGGCGCAGAAGTTGCCCGATACGATGTCCTGGTCGTCCTACGACGTGGGTTCGGCCGGCTATGCGCAAGCCTCGGCGATCGCCGATGCCTTCGGCAAGAAATACGGCACCAAGGTGCGCATTCAGCCCTCGGGTTCGTCCATCGGACGATTGCAGCCGGTGCTGGAGAAACGCGCGGACTTCGGCTTTCTCGCCACGGAGACCTTCTTCGCCGCCGAGGGCGTGGAGGATTTTGCCGCGCGGCGCTGGGGCCCGCAGGACCTGCGCGTGCTTGCCGGCGCCGCATCCTCCTTCGGCATGCCTACGGCGGCCGACGCAAACATCCGCACGCTCGCCGATGTAAAGGGCAAGCGTTTTGCCTACGTTGCGGGCAACCCGTCGATCAGCGTCAAGTGCGATGCCGTGCTGTCCTTCGTCGGCCTCACGCGCAAGGACATAGACGTGGTCATGTTTCCGACCTACGGCGCGGCGATGAGTTCGATCGCGCAGGGCAAGACCGATGCGACCTGCACCACCACCACACCCAGCCAGATGTACGAACTGCAGGCGTCGCCGCGCGGCATACACTGGGTCGATCTGCCGGCCGACAACAAGCAGGGCTGGGCGCGCGTGGCGAAGGTGGCGCCCTTCCTTGCGCCGCGCATTGAAACGGTCGGCGCCGGACTCAGCGTGGAGAAACCCGCGCAGATGATGTCCTACCGCTACCCGGTTCTGGTGGTGCGCGCGGACATGAACGCCGACGAAGTCTATGCGTTCATGAAGGCCATGGACGAGACCTTCGATATGTACAAGGGTGCGACCGCGGTCATGCCGCGCTGGAAGCTCGACAGTGCAGGCACACCGCCGATCGATGCGCCGTTCCACGATGGCGCCATCCGCTACCTGAAGGAGAAAGGCATCTGGACCGCCGAGTACCAGACATGGAACGACGCCCGCGTAAAACGCCTGAATGCGCTGCGCGCCGCCTGGCAGAAAGCCGAGGCCGCAGGCAAGGGCAAGTCCGACCAGGAATTCGCGGCGATCTGGGAAAAGTTCCGCCAGCAGGCCATCGACAGCCTGTAGTGCCATTTCCGCGATCAGGTCCACCCCGTCGCGGGGGGATCTGATTCGCGCTTCCGAACTGCGGCGGAGCGCCCTACATGCAAGCATCGACAGCGTCCGGCCATGAGCTGAAAGCGGCGGCCCGAGGTCAGTCCGGGCGCCTCAGAGGGGCTGCGTACTGGTTTGCCATGGCCCTGGGCGCGCTGGGCCTGCTGATGGCAATCAACCAGACTTTCAGTCTGCGCTTTCTCGGCTTCGACCCGCTGGGCAATTCCTTTCTCTACTACCTGATAGGCATCTATCTGGCCGCGTCCTATCTGGTGTATCCGCTGAGCAGCAGGCACAAGGACAAGGTGCAGTGGTACGACTGGGTGCTGGCGGCGTTGGCGATCGGCTCCACCGTCTATCTCGCCTTGCACGGCCTGACCATCATCGAGCAGGGCTGGGATTTCAACGCGCCGACCGAAGCGACGCTCTGCTCAGCGCTGTTGCTGCTGCTGGTCCTCGAAGGCGTGCGCCGCTGCGGCGGCACGCCGCTCCTGATCGTCGCCCTGGTGTTCGGCTGCTACCCGCTGTACGCAGGCAAGATGCCGGGCTTTCTGTGGGGAACCGCCTACGATCTGGGCGGGACCATACGCGCCCATGTGATGGGCGTGGAAAGCATCATCGGCATCCCGATGCAGGTCGTGGCGCAGCTGGTCATCGGTTTCGTCGTGTTCGGCGCGGCCCTGGCCGTGACCGGAGGCGGCGAGTTCTTCATGCGCTTCGCCGTCGCGCTGATGGGCAGGACCCGCGGCGGGCCGGCCAAGGTCGCGGTGATATCCAGCGCCATCATGGGCAGCGTCTCGGGCAGCGTGATTTCGAACGTGCTCACCACCGGCGCTTTCACCATTCCGACCATGAAGAAGGCGGGATATCCGCCGCACTACGCCGGCGCGATCGAAGCCTGCGCCTCGACTGGCGGTACGCTGATGCCGCCGGTGATGGGGGCGGTGGCGTTCATCATGGCTTCGTTCCTCGCCGTCCCCTACGCCGACATCATGGTCGCCGCTTTCCTGCCGGCCATGCTGTTCTACACCGCTCTGCTGTTCCAGGTGGACAACTACGCCGCCCGCAGCGGACTCAAGGGCATGGCGGAGCACGAGATACCCAGCGTGCTGGAGACGCTGCGCGACGGCTGGCCCTACCTGTTCAGCCTTGCAATGCTGACTTACATGCTGCTGTTCATGCGCATCGAAGCCTACGCGCCCTACTACGCCACTTTGGTGCTCGTGGTCATTTCGATGTTCAAGCGCGCGCACCGGCTCAACCTGAACCGCCTACTCGGTCTGTTGCACGAACTCACCAGCAGCGTGTCCAACCTGGTCGCCATCCTTGCGGGCATAGGCCTGGTCGTGGGCGGACTGTCCTACACCGGCGTGGCTGGCGCGTTTTCGCGCGAGCTGCTGCTCTACGCGGGCGGCAGCATCCCGCTGATGCTGGCCGCGGGGGCGATCACGAGCTTCGTGCTGGGCATGGGCATGACGGTCAGCGCCTGCTACATTTTTCTTTCGATACTGCTCGCGCCCGCCCTGGTCGCGGCAGGCCTGGACCCGATCGGCAGCCATCTGTTCATCCTCTACTGGGGGATGATGTCCTACATCACGCCGCCCGTGGCGCTGGCGGCGATAACCGCAGCCGGGCTGGCCGGGTCCGACCCGTGGAAAACCGGGCTGTATGCAATGCGCCTGGGCAGCGTGCTGTTCCTGCTGCCCTTCTTCTTCGTATTGAATCCGGCGCTGATCCTGCACGGCAAGTTGCCGACCATCGTCGTGGCCGCCCTCACCGCCGTGTTCGCCATGTGGCTGCTGGCCTCGGCAGCCGAGTCCTATCTCTACCGCGTCGGCACCATCACCTGGCCGGTGCGCCTGGTCCTGTTCGCCGCAGCCATGGTGCTCATGTATCCGGGCCTGTACACCGACCTGACCGGCGCCGGCCTGACGCTGCTCGTCTACCTGCTGAACTGGCTCAAGCCAGCCTGGTGCGCAAGCAGCCCGCCGGCAGTTCGCGTACCGCGCTGAAGCGCTCAGCTTTTGTCGAAGCGCGGCAGGCTGCGTCCGCCGTGTGCGAAGAACTCCACCCGCACGCGATCGCCTATGCTCAGGCCCGGTGCGCCGTGCGCCATCATGCGCAAGCCTTCGTCGAGATCGACCAGAACGATGACATAAGGCGCGAGCGCACGGAATTCCTCGGTCGGCGCACGCGCCACGCTGGTCAATGCATAAACGGTCCCGGTGCCTAGCGCCTTGTGCCATTCCAGCTTCGTGCCGCCGCAGCGCAGGCAGAATGCGCGCGCATGCAACTGCGGCGCGGCGCAGCCGCTGCAGCGCTGA
>JAENXP010000680.1 GCA_016649475.1 Burkholderiales bacterium
ATCAGGGACATAAACCGCTGCCATCAGAGCAACTCCTGGCCTTGCGGCATGCCGAAGTCCTGCTCTGTGTGCCGGTTCTTTGCCGTGATGCCGGCCAGCAAATCATCCAGGGAATACACCGGCGCTGCCGGTTCGATGATGACTCGCCCCCCCTCCGCTCGTACTTCGACTTGCTGATCCACAGAGAGATGGGCCGCTTCCATGATGGCGGCAGGCAAGCGCACCGCCGGGCTGTTGCCCCATTTCTTGACCAGTTGAAGTGCCACGACGTCCTCCTGAGTTGAAACAAATGTAGATACACAAACAGTATAGGCGATCAGCTTCTAAGTATCAACAAAAGTATCTACCAGATTACAGGGCCGGCTGATCGCTACTCTGACCGGCGGCCAAGCTTTTCAGGCGTTCGCTCTCTTGGCGAGCCTCGGTCAGCAATTCTCTCCAGTCGTCCGGTGGGTGCGGGATGTCACTAGGTCCAGTCGGAGATATGCGGTGTTGGTCAAGCTTGGCAATGGTCACGCGCCCCGCGTCAAGACCGCAAGACTGCACTCGATCGGTCGGTTGATGAGCAGTGCCGGGACCTTGGATCGAGCGCCAGGATCTAGGCGCGATGTGCAATTGAGGACTCCATTTCGCAGGGCTAACGTGTTGCTCATCCCAACCACTCCAGCAAAGGAGAAAACATGAGCAAGCGCCCCTCCCAGTTCGGCCAAGGCATGACCGAATACATCGTGATCGTCGCCCTGATCTCGGTCGCCGCGATCGGCACCTACACGCTCTTTGGCCAGACCATCCGCAACCAGACCGCCGGGCTGGCGATGGAGGTTTCCGGACAGAACGCCGCGACGGCGATCGGGCAGGCCCAGGGCAACGCCAGCACTTCTCAGACCAATGCCAACCAGCGCAAGGGTCTGGACAACTACAACCTCGACAACCACTGATCCGGGCGGAATTTCGGACCGGGTACGGTGGCCATGAACTGGCGCAGGCAGCGGCGGGAGCGCGGGCAGGCACTCGTGCTTGCGCTGCTGCTCGTGTTCATCGGACTGCTGGCGCTGTTCTTCGTGTTCAGCGCCGGGCAGGTGGCAGCGACCAAGGCGCGCCTGACCAATGCCGCCGATGCAGCCGCCTACAGCGCTGCGCTGTGGCGTGCCCGGGTGCTCAACTTCGACGCCTACGCCAACCGTGCGATCGTGGCCCAGGAAGTGGCGGTGGCGCAGGCCCTTACGCTGGTTTCCTGGTCCAAGTACTTCGAACATTTCACCCAGAACGCCGCGGTTCTCGCGGCCGCATATCCGCCGCTCGCCCCCGTGCTCGACGCGGCGGCTAAGGTCGCGACCCAGGCACGCACCATGACCGAGGTGGCGGCAGCCGACGAGGTGTTCTGGCGCGCCGCCGCCGGCACCGGCTACAAGGAGATACTGCAGGCGAGCCAGGAGATGCTGCAGCTCTCGGCGGGCGTATTTGGCGCCGGCGCGGTGGCCAACGAAATCGCCCGTGCCAACGACCCGTCATTCTTTGCCTACGCGCTCACCGACGCCGGCGAATTCGAGCGCTTCACCCGCCGCTACGCGAGCGACCCCGACCGAGAGCGGATCCGCGACATCGTGCTGCGTTCGCTCGACCCGTTCACCTCCGGGCCGCGCAGCGAAGACCAGATCCTGTGGCTGTTGCCGTCGAGTTGCGTGCTCTCGTTCAACGACCTGAGTGCCTGGTTCCAGCTGTTTCGCAAGCGCGGTGGCACGGTGCTCACCCCCGGGCTCGAGCGCTGGGAGGCGGCGGACACCGGTTCGATGCACGACAACCGCCGCAGCGGCTTCCTGGGCCTCAGTTGCCGCCGCCGGGAACTCGTGCCGCTCGGCTGGGGAGCAGTCGAGTCCGGCTCGCCCAAGGCGGGCGCCATTCTCGCCAATCCCGGAAATGTTGCGGTCAATCCGGCTGCCCTGGGGGCGGCGGTGGCAGAGATCGGTGGGGCAGGACTCCCGGGTATGGACAGCTACGGCGGAATCTCCCGGGTGCGGGAGCTTAATTACGAAGGGCTTGCCAACCGGCGCTTCCCGACCAGCCCGCTGGCGGTGCTGGCGCG
>JAENXP010000483.1 GCA_016649475.1 Burkholderiales bacterium
ATGTAGTACTTGCCCTGCGCTTTTACCAGTGCATAGACTTCCGAGGTCTGCGCCATTTTGACGCGCGTGCTGACTTCGGGCATGGTTCCCGGCGGAATTTCGAAGCTGGCGGCAAGCGGCGTCGGGTTCTTGTCGATCAGAATGGCGATCGACTCGGTGCCCGGAATCTTGCTCTCCACGCCTACCGGCACGACCGCGCCGTTCTCGGCGATCTCCGGCGCTTTCATGATGATGCTGGCCGAATCGGTGTGACTGGTGGCGCCCATCGCTTCCAGGACGTCTTTGAGGGACTTGCTTTCGAACGCTTTCTGGCTGACGTCTGCGGCCTGCGCCGCGCCCGGCGACAACAGTCCTGCGGCAGCGAGCATTGCGAACAGACTCGCGCCGCCACCCGCGCGTAGTACATTTCTACGTGTTTGGTCCATCTCTCCTCCTGTTTTCCATCGAATGTTATCGGCAAGCTTCTGGGAGCCTGTGCCGGCAATGATAACCACTATTCGCACAAGCCGTGCTTCGAGTGTATCTATGAGCACATTAGCTGAATTAGGGGCAAAAGCAAAGCCGACCGGAGTCGGCTTGCACTGCCCGCCACGTTTCAGTTGCGCAAAACAGTGGGTCAGGGCTTGATGTAAACGTAGCCTTCCCGATACTGCAGTTTGGCGAGCTCACCCACGCCCGAAGGAACGAACTTCGCCTCCGGAATAAACTGATCCTTCTTGAGCTTGCGGCTTCTCAGCGTGATTTCGCACACGTCGAAAGTAACGCCTTTGGCCGCGAGCTCCTCCACCTTGATATTGTACGGATTGCCGTTCTTGTCCTTGGCATCTTCCATCAGGAAATCCACGCCCTTGGAGTGGCTCACGATCACGATCTTGGCCGTCGGGTCCACGCTCAGATGATTGCCGACATTGCGCATCACGGCAGTGGCATTGACAGAGTCGTTGATATGATAGACGGCCCTGTCGGGCCCCATGCCGCGCATCGAGGCGCAGCCGCTCAGCGTGAGGGCAGCAAGCGCTGCCAGAACAAAAATGCCTTGCCGGAATAAGTTTGTCATTTGTGTTTCCTCCCAGGAATTGGAAATAAACTGCTCCTTCTACGCAGCTGTCTTTTTTTACGGAAATGCATTGCCGCGATCAACATCCGCGCCCCTGAAGACCGAGTTACAGCCTCGAGAGCGTTTGCAGGGTAACCCGGTTCCGCTTTGTGCATCAACCCCCCCCCGAGCGGTACCCGATCGCGCAGTCACCAGCGGCGACGGTCGCGTACCACCGCGTGTGGCAGGCGCAATCCTTTTCGGCTAGTATCATCTGCAGCGTCAAGGACCAAACAGTTGAAGAAGACCATTTATTCCACACCGCAGGACGCGGAAGCTGCATTCTATGATGCACTTCAGCGCGCCGATCTGGATGCCATGATGGAGGTTTGGTCCGACGACGAAGAGGTGAGCTGCATCCATCCTGACGGCCCGCGCATCTCGGGCCTCGAGCAGGTGCGCAAGAACTGGGCGCAGATTTTCATGTCCGGGCAGCGCCTGCAGGTGGAACTGTCCGATCAGCTCATCGTTTCGGGCGTGATGTACTCGCTGCATAGCCTGCAGGAAAACATCCTGGTTCTGGCCGGGCAGGGCGGAGGCGGGCGCAGTATCGTGGTCACGACCAACGTCTATCTGCACTCGGCCGGCGGCTGGCGCATGGTGCTGCATCACGCTTCGCACGCGCCGGCACCCGCGGTCCGCCGCGACGCGCCGCTGGACGCGCCCAAAGTACTGCATTGAGTTCCACCGTCGCGCCGTATCGCGCTCCGCGCTGGCTGCGCGGCGGCCACGCGCAGACTATCTATCCGGCGATGTTCCTGCGCGCAGGCCGGCCGCGCTACCGGCGCGAGCGCTGGGACGCACCCGACGGCGATTTCGTCGACCTGGATTTTCTCGATGGCGGGCCGGCAGGCGCCCCGCGCGTCGCCTTGTTCCATGGTCTCGAGGGCGATTCGTCCAGTCACTATGCCGTGGCGCTGATGTCTGCCCTGGCGCGCGCCCGCTGGAACGGTGTGGTGGTGCATTTTCGCGGTTGCAGCGGCGAACCCAATCGCCTGCCGCGCGCCTATCACTCAGGTGACGCTGCGGAGATCGGCTGGATCCTCGCGCGACTGGCGCAGGCCGGCGGACCGCTGTATGCGGCGGGCGTGTCCCTGGGCGGCAACGCCTTGCTCAAATGGCTGGGCGAGAGCGGGGGCGGGGCGCGCGCCTGCCTGTGCGCGGCGGCGGCTGTATCGGCCCCGCTCGACCTGATGGCCTCCGGGGCGGCGCTGGGGCGGGGGCCGAACCTGATTTACACGCGCATGTTTCTCTCCAGCCTGCGCAGAAAAAGCCTGGCCAAACTCGCGCGCTTTCCCGGACTGTTCGACCGCGGCCGCATGCTCGCGGCGCGCAACCTGCGCCAGTTCGACGACGTGGTGACCGCGCCGCTGCATGGTTTTCGCGACACCGACGACTATTGGACGCGCGCCAGCAGCAAGCGCGGATTGCGGGACGTGCGCCTGCCGACGCTGGTGCTGAACGCGAAAAACGATCCTTTCCTGCCGGCATGTCACCTGCCGCGGTCGGCGGAGGCGTCGCCCATGGTGGTGTTGGAGCAGCCCGAAGAGGGTGGCCACGTCGGCTTCGCCGCCGGCGCGTTTCCCGGCAATCTGGAGTGGCTGCCGCAACGCCTGCTCGCGTTTTTCGGCGAGCATGCGCTGGCGCTGCGCTAAAATGCCCTTGCTCCATTTGCCGGCCCCGCAGCGCATATGACTTCCGTTCCCGCAGAAATTTTCAAGGCCTACGATATACGCGGTGTCGTCGGGCGCACGCTCACGCCCGCAATCGTCGCTGCCATCGGACGTGCGCTGGGATCGGAAGCGCGCGCGCGCGCGCAAACGGCGGTAGCCATAGGCCGCGACGGCAGGCTGTCCGGACCCGAATTGTCCGCCGCGCTGGCGCGGGGGCTCGCCGCCGCCGGGGTCGACGTGATCGACATCGGCATGGCCGCCACGCCCATGGGCTATTTCGCCGCGCATCACCTGGGCTGCGGCAGTGCGGTCATGGTTACCGGCAGCCACAACCCGCCGGATTACAA
>JAENXP010000166.1 GCA_016649475.1 Burkholderiales bacterium
ACGTAGCGCTCCGGAGACTCGACGGCCCTGTTGACCTTGTAGCCCATAAAACCCTTGGCTTTCTGGATCACCGCTTTGACGCCTTTGTCGATCGCCGCTTCGAACTCCGCCTGGGTTCCGGGTTTGACGCGGATGTCCGCTATTTCGAGAATCATTGTGAGGTCTCCAGAATTTGATTGTAGCTCTAGCCGTGTCGCTACGCCCCCTGCCACGGGTGGCGCCGCCAGGCGCAGCCTACTACGAAGAAGTCGCGGAAGAAAGTCGCGGCCGCCCGCAGCATGGTTCGTGCGTCCGGGTTCGGATTCGGGTTCGGTGCCTGCAGAACCTGGCCCCAGGTGCTTCGTTTATAATCCCTGCAATCCCCTAACCGGTCCGCTATCGCCCCATGCGCAGCAAACTCCTCGCATTATTGATCTGCTTCATTGTCATCCCGGCAACGGCGATCGCCCAAACGCGGCAGATTCCGGATGCCGCCAAGCGCGGCAATATCGTCCATATTCAGGAAACCATCGTCGCAATCGACGGCGAACGCATGCGCCTGTCCGCCGGCGCGCGCATACGCAGCCGCGACAATCTGCTCATCGTGCCGATGAGCCTGCCGCCCGGCGCGCTGGTGAAGTACACGCTCGACGGCTCAGGGCAGATACACCGCGTCTGGGTGCTGACGGCGAAAGAAGCCGCAACGCCCGACAAGAATCCGCGGTAAGCATGGCGCAGAAGCTCTATATCAAGACTTTCGGCTGCCAGATGAACGAGTACGACTCGGCCAAGATGGCCGACGTGCTCGCCGCGGCCGACGGCATGGAAACCACCGCCGATCCGGCCGAAGCCGACGTAATCGTGTTCAACACCTGTTCGGTGCGCGAAAAAGCGCAGGAAAAAGTGTTTCACGACCTGGGCCGGGTGAAACATCTCAAGCGGGCGCGCCCCGGCCTGGTGATAGGCGTAGGCGGCTGCGTCGCCAGTCAGGAGGGCGCCGCCATCGTGGCGCGCGCGCCTTATGTCGATGTGGTGTTCGGCCCGCAAACCCTGCACCGGCTGCCCGCCCTGATTGCGGAACACCGGCGCACCGGCCGGCCGCAGGTGGATATTTCCTTTCCCGAGATCGAGAAATTCGACAGCCTGCCGCCGGCGCGGGTCGCCGGCGTATCGGCCTTTGTTTCCATCATGGAAGGCTGCAGCAAATATTGCAGCTTCTGCGTCGTCCCCTATACCCGCGGCGAGGAAGTCTCGCGTCCGTTCGAGGATGTGCTCACCGAAGTGGCGGAACTGGCGCTGGCCGGCGTGAAGGAAATCACCCTGCTCGGCCAGAACGTAAATGCGTACCGCGGAATCATGGGCGGCGACAGCAGGGACGGCGCGCGCGAAATCGCCGATTTCGCGCTGCTCCTGGAATACGTCGCCGAAATTCCCGGCATCGAGCGCATCCGCTACACCACCTCGCATCCCAGGGAATTCACCCAGCGGCTGATCGACGCCTACGGCTGCACGCCGAAGCTGGCGAGCCATGTGCACCTGCCGCTGCAGTCGGGCTCGGACCGCGTGCTCGCCGCGATGAAGCGCGGCTACACCGCGCTCGAATACAAGTCCATCATCCGCCGCTTGCGCGCGGCGCGACCGGATATTTCGATTTCATCTGATTTCATCGTCGGTTTCCCCGGCGAGACCGACGGTGATTTCGAAGCGACCATGGAACTGGTGACCGAAATCGGATTCGACGACTCCTACTCCTTTCTTTACAGCCCGCGGCCGGGCACGCCGGCGGCGGAACTTGCCGACGACACGCCGCTACCGGTGAAGCAGGCGCGCCTGGCGCGCTTGCAGGCGCAGATCGAGGCGCAGGCGAACGCAATCAGCCAGGCGATGGTCGGCGGCACCCAGCGCGTGCTGGTGGAAGGCAACGCGAAACGGGATCCGGGCGAACTGTGCGGCCGCAGCAGCGGCAACCGCATGGTGAATTTCGCCGGCCCGCGCGAACTCATCGGCCGGATGGTGGAGGTCGACATCACCGCGGCGCGTGCGCATACCCTACGCGGTGAATACCGCGTTACATCCGGGGGCGGTGAATACCGCGTTCCATCCGGGGGCGGCGAAGTCCGCGTTCCACCGACGGCTGGCGAAGCCCGCGTTGCGCCGCCGGCCGCCGCGGTCCGCATCGCTCGATGAAGCCCAAACCCGTAGAAATCACCCTGTCCCCGGTCGACAACGAGCGCCTCGCCACCCTGTGCGGCGCCTTCGACGAAAATCTGCGCCAGATCGAAATCGGGCTCGATATTGCGATTGCGCGCCGCGGCGAACGCTTCGTGCTCAAAGGGCAGCCGCGCCAGACCGCACGCGGTGCCGAGGCGCTGCAGCGCTTCTACGAACAGGCCAGGCGCGGACTCACTCTGGACGACGTGCAACTCGGCCTGGTCGAGGTCCAGCAGCCCAGCACCGGCGTGCAAACCCCGGCCCTGCTCACGCGCAAACCCGACCTGCACGGGCGCACGCCGCGCCAGGTCGAGTACATGAAGAACATCCTCGAGCACGACATCACCTTCGGCATCGGACCGGCGGGCACCGGCAAGACCTATCTCGCCGTGGCCTGCGCCGTGGACGCGCTGGAGCGCGACGCGGTGAAGCGCATCGTGCTGGTGCGCCCCGCGGTGGAAGCGGGCGAGCGGCTGGGCTTTCTTCCCGGCGACCTGGCGGAGAAAGTCAATCCGTATCTGCGCCCGCTGCACGACGCGCTCTACGACCTTATGGGCTTCGACAAAGTCGGCAAAATGTTCGAGCGCGGCGCGATCGAAATCGCACCGCTCGCCTATATGCGCGGTCGAACCCTGAATCACTCCTTCATCATCCTCGACGAGGCGCAGAACACCACGCCGGAGCAGATGAAAATGTTCCTCACCCGCATCGGTTTCGGCAGCAAGGCGGTGGTCACGGGCGACGTGACCCAGATCGACCTGCCGCGCGGCAACAAGAGCGGATTGATCGAGGCGCGGCGGATACTGGCCGAGGTGCGCGGCCTCGCCTTTACCCTGTTCCTGGCCGAAGACGTGGTTCGCCACCCGCTGGTGCAGCGCATCGTCAACGCCTATGAGCGCCAGCAGAGCGAAACCTGAGCGCAGCGCGGCCAGACTGGAACTGACCGTGCAAATGGCGGTAAGCGCCACCGGCCTGCCGACGCGGGCGCAATTGCGCCGCTGGCTCGCCGCCGCCCTCGCGCGCAGCGCTGCGATCACCGTGCGCTTCGTCGGCGCCGTCGAGGGACGGGCGCTCAACCGAGCGTACCGCGACCGCGACTACGCCACCAACGTGCTCAGCTTCGGCTACGACGGCGGCGGGCGCGACGGGCGGATCGAAGGCGACATCGTGCTGTGCGCGCCGGTGCTGCGGCGCGAGGCGCGCGCGCAGGGCAAGGCGCTGGAGGCGCATGTCGCGCACCTGACGGTGCACGGCGCGCTGCACCTGCAGGGCTACGATCATCAGCAGGCGCGAGCCGCGGCGCGCATGGAGGCACTGGAAAAAAGGATACTGGCAGAACTCGGGTTTGCGGACCCCTATGCCGGCGAAACGTGACGAACAAGGGGCGATGGTAAGATAGCGTCGATTCCGCAAGGCTCATTTGCCGCGGCCGGCACCATCCACATATGCAAGACGAAAAAAACCACAAACCGTCCTTTCTTGAACGCCTCTCGACGCTGCTCCTGCGCGAACCGGAGGACCGCGAGCAGCTGATCGGGCTGCTGCACTCGGCCTACGAGCACAATCTGATCGACTCCGAGGCGCTGTCGATGATCGAAGGCGTGCTGCAGGTGTCGGAAATGCAGGTGCGCGACATCATGGTCCCGCGCGCGCAAATGGACGTGGTCGAGATCGGCGAGACACCGGACAAATTCATACCCTCGGTGATCTCGACGGCGCATTCGCGTTTTCCGGTGATCGACCGCGAGCGCGACAACGTGCTCGGCATCCTGCTCGCCAAGGACCTGCTGCACTACTACGCCGGCGAGGAGGAGTTCGACGTGCGCGAGATGCTGCGCCCGGCCGTGTTCGTGCCCGAGTCCAAGCGCCTCAACATATTGCTGCGCGAATTCCGCGCCAGCCGCAACCACATGGCCATCGTCGTCGATGAATACGGCGGCGTCGCCGGCCTGGTGACCATCGAAGACGTGCTCGAGCAGATCGTCGGCGACATCGAGGACGAATACGACTTCGACGAGACCGAAGACAATATCCTGCCGGAGTCGAGCGGCCAGTACCGCGTCAAGGCGCAGACCGAGATCGACGATTTCAACGAAGAGTTCGGCACCGACTTCGGCGACGACGCCTACGACACCGTGGGCGGAATGGTGATCAGCCGTTTCGGGCGCGTGCCCAAGCGCGGCGAGAGCATCGCCATCGGCGGATTCAAGTTCCAGGTGATGCGCGCCGACAGCCGCCGCGTGCACACCCTGCTGGTGCAAAAGCCGCGGGATCAATGAATTCGGCCGTATTGCGGCAGGCGCGCGCCCCGCTGGCGGCAATGCTCCTCGGCGCGGCGACGGTGCCGGGCTTTGCGCCCACCGGAATCTACCTCTTGCCATTTGTCACCGCCGCCGGCCTGCTCTGGCTGTGGCAGGGCGCGGCCACGCCGCGCCGCGCGGCCGCGCTCGGCTTCGCCTACGGCATGGGCCTGTTTCTCACCGGCGTCAGCTGGGTCTATATCAGTCTGCACGAATTCGGCGCCATGCCGGCGCCGCTCGCCGCCGTCGCCACATTTCTTTTCTGCGCCGTGCTCGCGCTGTTTCCGGCCCTGGCGGGCTGGCTGCAGGCACGCTTCGCCGGACCGCTTGCGACGAAACAATTGCTGCTGATTCCGGCCTTGTGGATGCTCACCGAATGGCTGCGCAGCTGGATTTTCACCGGCTTCCCATGGCTCGCCCTGGGCTATTCGCAGGCCGCCTCGCCGCTGGCCGGCTACGCCCCGCTCACCGGCGTATTCGGTTTGTCCTGGCTGGTGTGGCTCAGCGCCGGGCTGCTGCTTGCGCTCACGCGTGTACGGCAGCGCGGCGCGGCGCTCGCCGGGCTCGCGTTGGTCCTGGGCCTGGGTTACGGCCTCGAGCGGATCGAATGGACCCGGCCGCAGGGCGAGCCGATCAGCGTGAGCCTGGTGCAAGGGAACATCGCGCAGGACCTGAAATGGGACGAGAAGCGCTTTGCCTCGACGGTGCAGTTGTACCAGCGCCTGACCGAACACTCGGCGGCACAACTCACGGTCCTGCCCGAGACCGCCATTGCGCGCTTTCTCGACCTGCTCGACCCCAAGTTGATGCGCGCGCTGGCGCTGAGCGCGCGCAGCCATGGCGGCGATCTGATCCTCGGCCTGCCGCTGCGAGACGGCCCCGGGCGCTATTACAACAGCGTGCTCAGCCTGGGCACCTCGCCCACCCAGCGCTACGACAAGATCCACCTGGTTCCGTTCGGGGAATTCATTCCGCCCGGATTCGGCTGGGTTCTGTCGATACTCAAAATTCCGCTGGCGGATTTCACCCGCGGCAGCGCGGCGCAAGCGCCGCTGGACCTCGCCGGACAAAGAGTCGCGGTGAATATCTGCTACGAAGATGCGTTCGGCGAGGAAATCATCCGCGTCCTGCCGGAGGCGACGCTGCTGGTCAACGTCAGCAATGTCGCCTGGTTCGGCGACTCGCTCGCGCCGCACCAGCATCTGCAGATCGCACAGCTGCGCGCGCTGGAGACCGGCCGCACCATGCTGCGCGCCACCAATACCGGCATGACCGCCATCATCGACCACCGCGGCCGCATCGCCGCCGTGCTGCCGCCCTTCACCGAGGGCACGCTCAGCGGCAGCGCCCAGGGGCGCAGCGGCGCCACGCCTTATGTGCGCTGGGGAAACACGCCGCTGGTACTGCTCGCCCTGCTCCTGTGCGGAGTCTTCGCGCTACGCTATGGAAAACCGGCGGCGGCATGATCGAACATCCACGTCGTCTCGAATGCCGCCGCATGCCAAGCACCGACTTGCGCGCTGCGCGCGCCAACTGTGTTTTCTGCACGGATGAAAAGCGCATCCGTGCAGAAAACACAGTTATTGTTAACACC
>JAENXP010000594.1 GCA_016649475.1 Burkholderiales bacterium
CCTTTGGAGTTTGCGGTTGAAGCTCAAAAATTGATGGAAGTCAGTTTAGAGGGTGCGGTTGGTTAATATCGTTAAAAAAGGCAAACGTGATCTGCAGCAGCATGCCGACCAGAAACACCGGCACCGCCAGCGCCAGGCTGGGCCACATGCGCGTGCTGATCTCGTAGGCGATGTCGCGCCCGTCGTCGGCGCGGCCGAAGTTGAAACGGAACATCTCCACCGACTTCTCGAAATAAATGGTATCGGTGAATTTATGCCGGCCCGTCGCCGCCTGGTTGTACAGGAGCGGCTTGTCGTAGCCGCGCTCGGCCTTCCACTTGACGATCGCCTCGGGTGTGACGTATTTGACTCCGAGCTGCAGGCGCGCCATGTCGTCCGGCGTGTTCACTTTGAAAAACAGCGCGAAGGTGATCAGGTTGACGCCGATGAGTATGAATACGGCGTAGATCGCGCGGCGGACGATATAGGCGGACATGGCTAAGCCCGCGCCAGTTCGCGCGCGCGCCAGCTGCGCAGCGCAGGCAGCGTGCCCACAACCAGCAGTGCAAGGAGCAGCAGCAGCGGCCAGACCACGGGGCGATTCCACTCGGCGCGCTTCTCCTCGCGCAGCGCCGGGTCCAGGCGGTAGAACTTGAGGCCGTTTCGCGCCATCTGGTTGGGTTTCACGTTGTGTAGCCAGGCGTGATACAGGCTGTAGTCCTTGGGATAGTAGGCCCAGACCCAGGGCGCGTCCTGGCGCAGCACCGCCACCATGCGGTCGATGATCGCCTCGCGCTCGGGCCCGTTCTCCATGTTCTTCATTTGCTCGAACAGGCGATCGAATTCCGGATTCAGGTAATTCGCCTTGTTCTCACCGCCCAGTTTCACCGCGCCCTGCGGCCCGTGCAGCAGGAACATGAAGTTCTCCGGGTCCGGATAGTCGGCGTTCCAGCCGAGGAAAAACATCTGCGTATTGCCCTTGCGGATTTTCTCCTGGAAACGGTTCCAGTCGCTGGTACGGAATTCGAGCTGTATATCGATCTTCTGGAACTGCTTGCGGTACCAGTCCAGCCGCGCCTTGCCGCCCGGCCCGCCGCCGGTCGTATCCAGATACAGCACCAGCGGCGCTCCGCTGCCGCTATGTCGCCCGTTGGGATAGCCCGCCTCGGCCATCAGCTCTTTCGCCTGCGCTATCGATTTCCTGCGCCAAGCGCCGCCGGTCTTCTCGTACACGACGGCGTTGTAGCCGTCATCGCCGCCGCGGTAACCGAAAATGCCCGGGGGAATCGGTCCCTGCCCCGGAACGCCGCGGCCGTTGGCAAAAATGGAAATGAACTCTTCGTTGTCGACGGCGATGGAAATCGCCTGGCGCAGTTTGCGCGCGCGCTCCTTCCCGGCCGCGTCGCCCTGGCCGCCGACCACCGGGTCTAGCCAGTTGAACGAAAGGTAATATACCGAGGTCGCCACCGAAGTCTTGAGGCGGATGCCGCGGCTCGCCATCTCGGGCGACAGCGCCGCGTCCCCCCCTATGTCTACGCGCACCGCGCTGTCGAAATTGTCGTTGCTGATGCCGGATTGATCGTAATAGCCCTGCATGAATTTGTTCCAGTAGGGAATACCTTCTTTTTCGCGCGTAAATACGACGGTATCGATGAGCGGTGCCGTCTTGCCGGCATCGGCGAGCAGTCCGGCAGCCGCGTCCTCCGGCTCGCCGGCCGAAGGATAAGGCTCGCCGCGGAAATTGGGATTGCGCGCCAGCACCATGCGCGCATTCGGGTTGTTTTCGGTGAGCATATATGGGCCGGTGCCCACCGGATACCAGTCGAGGCTGAAATTCTTTTCCGCCATTCCGGGCTGCGAGTAGAAGCGATCGGCTTCGGGCGGCACCGGAGCAAAGAAAGGCATCGCCAGCCAATAGATGAACTGCGGATACTTGCCGCGCACCCTGATGCGATAGGTATAGCGGTCGACGGCCTCGACGCCGGAAATTTCGTGCCTGGCAAGGCTGTCCCAGACCGGCGGCGCCGACTCGGGCTGCGCCGCCTGCAGCGCCTTGTCTTCCTTTTCGAGCAGCGCCGCATACTCCTTGAGACCGACGATGTAGTCGCTCATGTGTCCGAGGATGGGCGAGTGTATGCGCGGATGCGCAAGCCGCTTGATCTGATATACATAATCCGCCGCCACCAGCTCGCGGCTGCCGCTCCCCGGGAAATCGGCAATCCTGAACTTGTCGCGCAAATCTTCGGGCTTGAGCTCAAGGTACAGGCTGCGCCCGGCCGTATCCCTGGCGAAGGCTGGATGCGGCTGGTAAAGAATTCCGGGCTTGATGTGAATCTCGTATACGCTGTATGCAACCTCCTTCGCACTCGCGGGCAGCTCGGCGCCCGCGCTGCTGTAATAGCGCGGCTTGGGAATGGCCGCAGCCGTCGCCGGGATCAGGGTGTAGGGCCGCTGCAGATAGTGATACTGCA
>JAENXP010000831.1 GCA_016649475.1 Burkholderiales bacterium
GCTTCAACTTCTGCAAGGACCCGATTCTAAACGGTATGTCTCGAGTCTTGCCCGATCTGAAGAAGGCTCGCTGACTTTCCAGCAGCGAAGTGATTTCCACCATCTGTCGTACCTCTTCCGGCCAGATCGAGAGTCGGGTGTCTATCAGCCGATTTGGGTTTTTGCCAGGATAAGGATATGATAAACTTTTTCACGGTTTTTCCAAACGAAATCGGTATGTTAATTCTTGATGGAAACCGGATTGTGCATGTCTGATCATACCTATCAGGGTGACGTGGTGATTGTCGGCGGAGGGCTGGCAGGGATTGCCGCTGCTTTTGAGCTGCTTGACCGAAACCTCCGCGTGCTGCTGCTTGAGCGTGATGAGCCACAAAACCTGGGTGGTCTCGCGCGCGAATCGTTCGGTGGGGTGATGATGGTCGATACACCTCTGCAGCGCCGCGCAAAAATTGCCGACAGCCCCGAACTGGCTTTTGCCGATTGGTTGCGCGTCGCCCGTTTCGGCGAAGAGGACCTATGGCCGAAACGCTGGGCTGAAAGCTATACCAGCCGTTCCATCGAGATGATTTACGAATGGCTGACCAAGCGGTCCATCAAATTCCTGCCGATAGTGAACTGGCCGGAGCGCGGCATGTTCGAACCGGGCAACTCGGTGCCACGCTGGCACATCGCCTGGGGCACCGGCAAGGGCCTCGTCGCGACCTTGCTGCAGCACCTTGACGCGCATCCGCACCGGGCCAATCTGCAAATACGCTTCGGCCACCGGGTTGAACGCCTGCTGCAGAACGGTGGAACCGTCTGCGGCTGTGCCGGGCGGCTTGAAACCGCTGGCGATGAGTTTACGGCCAAGGCCGATGCGGTGCTGCTCACGGCCGGTGGTATCTGTGGCGGCGACCTGAGCCTGGTGCGCAAGCATTGGAACAAACCGTGGGGCTCACCACCGAAAACTCTCTTGAACGGTTCCCATCGCTATGCCGACGGCATGCTGCATGCCGCCGCAGAAAAACTTGGCGGTCAGGTTACCCACCTCGACAAGCAGTGGCACTATGCTGCCGGCATCCATCATCCGCTGGTCCCGGGAAAGGGCTTGAGCCTGGTGCCGCCGCGCTCGGCGCTGTGGCTCAACGCCCACGGCAGACGAATCGGCCCGCCGCCGCTGGTCGGCTACACCGATACGCGCTACCTGGTTGAACAGATCTGCCAGGAGCCCGGGCAATATTCCTGGCAGGTCATGAACTGGAAAATTGCAATCAAGGAATTGGCGGTTTCGGGCTGCGATTACATGACCGCCTTTCGCGACCGTAAGAAGCTGCGCCTGGTCCTCGACCTGGTGTTTGGCAATCGTGAGTTGGTTCGAACCCTGATCCGCGATGCACATGACGTGGTGGTCGCGCCGTCGCTGCCGGAGTTGGTGAAAGCAATGAACGGCCTCGACAGCGAGTACCTGGTCGATTCCGAACTGCTGCAGGCCGAGATCCGTAACTACGACGCCCAGATCGAGCGCGGCGAACGCTTTTTCACCGACGATCAGCTGCGGCGCATCGCAAATTTCCGCACCTACCGTGGCGACCGTATGCGCACCTGCAAATTCCAGCA
>JAENXP010000850.1 GCA_016649475.1 Burkholderiales bacterium
GCCGCCGGTGCCGAGCAGCACCATTTCCATCGGCCGCGGGCCGAGGTTGCGCCCGCCGCCTTCGGGCGCGCCGTCCATCACCAGCGCGTGGCCGCTTTCGGTTTCGGCAACGAAGCTTACCCCGTCTATCCACTTCACCTTGCATTCCATCACATTGACGTCCCTGGTAGTCACTCAAAAAGTTTTTCATTGCGTGAGCAGGGTTTGCGCCGTGCCCGGTGCGATTATCTCCCGAAATCGCAGCCCTCGCCGCTCGATCACAGTGGCCGATTACTGCATGCTAAGATTGATCGGGTGCTCGACGTCGGGCGCGGAGCCGGCGCGCGAGGGCTTGCGTTGCTATCCGCGGCGGGCACCGCAGGCCTGCAAACACAGCGACGGCCGTCCGTCCGCCACCGAAGGTCAATCCGCATGCAAGCAGTTACATTTTGCTGTCGTCTGCTCGTCGCGGCGCTGCTCGCTTTCGCCGCGCCGGCCGGCGCGAACGAAACGCAGCAGGAGTTCGTGCCGGAGCTCAACGCGTACATCAAGCTCTCGGAGCGCAGCCGGGCGTACCTGCAGGCGGGTGCTACCGGGAGACTGACGCAGGGAACCAGCGACGGCGAAATCGGCGCCTACCTGGATTACACGCTCAAGCCGATATACCGTCTCGAGTTGCGCGAGGCGAACTGGGAGCGCGACCGCTATCTGTGGGTGCGAGCCGGCTATGGTTTGGGCGGCAGCCAGGAAGGGCTGAAAGATTTCAACGAGCGTAGATTCGTCCTGGAGGCGACCGGCCGCATGCCTTTGTCCAACGAAGTCTGGCTGGTGCACCGGGGCCGGGTGGATCTGCGCAGCATCGACGGGGAGTCCTCGCAGCGCTACCGCTACCGCCTCGGGATCGAGCGCGAGTTCAACGTAAAAGGCGTGCCGCTGGTGCCCTACGCGCAGGCCGAGGCGTTTTACGACACCCGCTTCGACGCCCTGAGCCGGGGGCTCTACCAGGCCGGGGCCGAGATCGAACTCACCAAACAATGGCGGATCGAACCCTATTACGCGCGGCAGCACGACATGCGCCCGGCCTCCGGCAGCGTGAATCGCCTTGGGCTGGTGCTCAAGTACTACCGCTGATCGCCGCGCGCAAAGCGTGGCGAGTCGAAATAAGCAAGGTCCCGCGTGCCCAGCCAATTGACATTGACCGGCGATATGCTGGTGGCCGGCGTTCCACCGGGCTCGCGCTTAACCAAATTGCGCCGCGAAATATCCCCAGACAATTTGTGGTCATTTAAGGGTGAATACTCGTCTTGCCTGTGTTAAATTCACGCCTCCGCCGGGCTTGAGTGACAGTGGTGGACTTGGAGGCGGCCGCACTGCCTTTATCGCGTCGTAAGAATTCTATTCTGCGGTCGACAAATGATACTGAGGGAGATGAACACTTGATGAAATATGCCACCCGAGCCTGTTGCGCGTTTTTGGCAATCGCGACGCTGTTGATTTTCGGGGTCGCGCCGGCGTTTGCTGCTACCCAGAAGAAGCCCAACATCCTGGTCATCTGGGGCGACGA
>JAENXP010000580.1 GCA_016649475.1 Burkholderiales bacterium
GTTGGGATGGATGCGCGCCTCGAAGTTGCGGTTGCCCGAGAGCACCGCCGCGCAGACGAGGTCGTTCTGCACGATGGTCTCTTCGATCGGCTCGGCCAGCGGCCCGGCATTGCCGATGCAGGTGGTGCAGCCGTAGCCGGCGAGGAAGAAGCCGAGTTTCTCCAGGTAGGGCAGCAGGCCGGCGTTGGTGAGGTACTCGGTCACCACGCGCGATCCGGGCGCAAGCGAGGTCTTGATGTGCGGCTGGACCGTGAGTCCGCGCTCGACTGCTTTTTTCGCGAGCAGGCCCGCGGCGAGCAGCACGCTCGGGTTCGAGGTGTTGGTGCAGGAGGTGATGGCGGCGATGAGCACGTCGCCCGAGCCGACTTCCACACCGCTGCGCGCCTTGAAGCGTTTCGCCAGGTCGTCGGGCTTCTTGGCGAAACCGTTGTCGGCCACCGGCAGCGCGTAGAGCTCGGCGAATTTCGATTTCACCTTGCCGATTTCGATGCGGTCCTGCGGGCGTTTGGGGCCGGCGAGCGAAGGTGCCACGCTGGCGAGATCGAGCTCGAGCTCCTGGCTGTAATCGATCGCGCCTTTTTTCGGAATGCCGTACAGGCCCTGCGCTTTGAAGTAGGACTTGAACGCATCGATTTCCTCGACCGTGCGGCCGCTGCCTTCGAAATAGGCGATGGTTTTGTCGTCCACCGGGAAAAAGCCCATGGTGGCGCCGTACTCCGGCGCCATGTTGGCGATGGTTGCGCGGTCGGGCAGGGCGAGGCTGGCCGCGCCCTCGCCGAAGAACTCGACGAACTTGCCCACGACCTTCGCTTTGCGCAGCATTTCGGTGACTGTCAGCACCAGGTCGGTGGCGGTGACGCCGCCGCGCAGTTTGCCCTTCAGGTTCACGCCGACCACATCCGGGGTGAGGAAATACACCGGCTGGCCGAGCATGCCGGCCTCTGCTTCGATGCCACCGACGCCCCAGCCGACGACGCCGATGCCGTTGATCATGGTGGTGTGACTGTCGGTGCCGACCAGGGTGTCCGGATAGTACACGCCGTCCTTTTTGTGCACGCCGCGCGCCAGGTACTCGAGGTTGACCTGGTGCACGATGCCGACCCCGGGGGGGACGACTTTGAACGTGTCGAAGGCCTGCATGCCCCATTTCATGAACTGGTAGCGCTCCTGATTGCGCTGGAATTCCAGCTTCATGTTCAGGTCCAGCGCATTCTTGCTGCCGTAATTGTCGATCTGGATCGAATGGTCCACCACCAGGTCCACCGGCACCAGGGGCTCGATCACTTTCGGGTTCTTGCCCATCCTGTCGGCGACGTTGCGCATTGCGGCGAGGTCGGCGAGCAGAGGCACTCCGGTGAAGTCCTGCAGCACGATGCGCGCGAGCACGAACGGAATTTCATTGGTGCGCGCGGCCTTGGGTTTCCAGCCGGCAAGCTGGCGCAGGTGCGCTTCCGTGACCTTCTTGCCGTCGCAGTTCCGCAGCACCGATTCGAGCACGATGCGTATGGACACCGGCAGGCGCGAGATCTTGCCCAGGCCGGCTTTTTCCAGCGCGGCGAGGGAGTAGAACTTGCCGGATTTGCCTGAGGCGAGTTTGAATTCTTTGAGCGTGTCGTGCAGGTTATGCGGCATTAAAGCCTCCATCGTTGTTCCAGATATTTTCGGGAGTGCATCCGGGCGCGGTCGCACGTTCGGCGGCGCGTTCCCGTTCGGCGAGCAGGGCGGAGCGGCGCTCGATCAGCCCGGTCAATTGTTCGTCGCAGCGCGCAATCGGCGTGGGATAGCGCCGGATCTCATCCGAGAGCTCGGCGATTTTTCGGTCCAGTTCGGCGCTCAAGGCTGAAAGTCCTCGCATCAGATGACGAACAGGTCGACGAACTCGTTGACCGGGGTCGCCTGCAGCCGCTTGGCATCCTCGCACAAGGCCAGGATCGCCTTGCGCTGCTTTTCCGGGAAACGGCGCGCCAGATTGGTCTTGAATTTCTCCACCAGCAGCGGGATCCCGTCCTTGCGCCGGCGGCGATGTCCGATGGGATATTCTACGACGACTTCCCCGGTTTTCTTGCCGTCCTTGAATTCCACCGTGATGGCGTTGGCGATGGAGCGCTTGTCCGGGTCGTGGTAGTCGCGGCTGAACCCCTTGTCCTCTACGCAGACCATTTTGTCGCGCAGGGCGTCGATGCGGGCGTCGGCAGCGATGGCATCCTCGTAGTCGCCTGCGGTCAGCCGGCCGAAAATCAGCGGCACCGCAACCATGTACTGGATGCAGTGGTCGCGGTCGGCCGGATTGCTCAGCGGCCCTTTCTTGTCGATGATGCGAATCGCGGACTGGTGGGTGCGGATGGTGATTTTCTTGATGTCGGCAATGCGGTCCTTGACCTGCGGGTGCAGCGCCATCGCACACTCTGCCGCCGTCTGTGCATGGAATTCGGCCGGGAACGAAATCTTGAACAGGACATGCTCCATCACGTAGGAGCCATAGGGGCGCTGGAATTTGAACTGCTTGCCTTTGAACAATACGTCGTAAAAACCCCAGGCCGGCGCGGAGA
>JAENXP010000332.1 GCA_016649475.1 Burkholderiales bacterium
TCGGCGCATTGAAGCCGCGGCCGATGATCTCGCCATCCTTGACGAGCACGGCGCCGACCGGCACTTCGCCGGCAGCCTGCGCCGCGCGCGCCTGCTCCAATGCCGCCAGCATGAAAATTTGGTCACCGGTCACGGTTTCGTCGATATCCATACTGTATCTGCGATCCAAGTGGTGTGGCTGGCTATTGGTGCGCGGTCATGACGTAGCCTGCCGCATCCGAACCGAGGGGCCATGCATGGCGGCCGTCGAAAACAATTCCGGCCGCGATTGCGGCCGGATACGCACAAATCTCCGGCCCGACTCAGCCTTCGACCATGCGGACATCCCTGAAAAAGAATTCCGGAACCGTTGTCGGTCGGGGCGCGGTTTCAATGTATTTCACGTTTGCCATGGGAATCACGACCATGCCAGTATCGGTTTCAAAGCAAAGATAGGGGCGATCCAGGACCAACTGCGTTCTGCGCAGCAAATCGTAGTTGTCCTTTGCCTGCACCGGCCAGACAAAGCGCATTTTCTTTCCGTCCATGAAGTGAACCGTCATGCCGCTCATAGCGCCGTCTTTTTCCATGATCTGTCTCCTTTGATCGACTGTTGTCAATTATACCTATTACCGCCATGCCCTAACCATGCCCCGGCACCCTCGGAATCCGTGCATGATATCTGGCGCACAACAACCACGGTTCCGGGCGCGCCTTGCGCTCTCAAACGCGGGTAGGCATGATGCGTTATTGGTTCGCGTCCTGAACTCGCCTTCGGGAGAAAGCCGGCGAGTCCATGCTCGCAGCGCATGCATGTCGGTTTGACAAAAAGAGTCCCATGAAACTTACGCACGGCATCAAAGCGAACATGCCAGGCGCCATTTTGGTCGCAGCGCTGCTGCTGGTCAGCGGCTGCGCCAGTCTTCCGGTTGACGTCGAGCGCAGCGAGTCGCACGCGCTGCGCGACACCGAGTCGACCCGGCTGGGCCAGGCGAGCCAGGCCATGCGCAAGGCGCACCCCGGAGAGAGCGGCTTTCGCCCGCTGCCGAACGGGGTCGAGGCGCTGCTCGCGCGCATCGTGCTGGCAGAGGCGGCCGAGCGCTCGCTCGACGTGCAGTACTACATCTGGCATGACGATCTGACCGGGCGCCATTTCGCCTATGCGCTGCTGCGCGCGGCCGACCGCGGCGTGCGCGTGCGCGTCCTGCTCGACGACGTCGGCGCGTGGGCGGACGACGAGGTGCTGCTGGCGCTCGATGCCCACGCCAATATCGAGATCCGGCTTTTCAATCCGGTCGCCGCGCGCACTTTCCGCGGGCTGGGCATGCTCGCCGATTTTTCGCGCGTCAACCGGCGCATGCACAACAAGGCCTTTGTCGCCGACAATCAGGCTGCCATCCTGGGCGGGCGCAACATCGGCGACGAATACTTCGAGGCCCACGGCGAGGTCGCTTTCGGCGACCTGGACGTGCTCACGCTCGGCACCGGTGTCGACAAGGTGTCGGAATCGTTCGACCGCTACTGGAGCGCGCCATTGACGATCCCGGTGCGCGCGCTGCTCGGCCGTGGCGGCGACGCCATGAGCCTGGACACGCTGCGCGCCGCGCTCGCCGCTTTCGTGGAGGCGCAGCGCGACAGCCCCTACGTCGCGCAGGCGAGAGCCCGGCTGGCGGAGCAGCTGGCGGCTGGCACAACTGGCTACTACTGGGGAAAAGCGCATCTGCTCTATGACGACCCGGGCAAGATCGAGCGTGCGCCCACGGATACCGAGGGGCATTTGCTGCCCCAGTTCGCCGGTCTGGGCTTGCGCAACGAAACCGAACTATTGATTGTTTCACCCTATTTCATCCCCGGCGACGCGGGCGTGGCCTGGCTGCGCGGGCTGGTAGCGCGCGGCGTGCGCGTTACCGTGCTGACCAATTCTCTCGCTGCGACCGACGTCGGCGCGGTGCATTCCGGCTACCAGCGCTACCGCGAACCTTTGCTCGAAGCCGGTGTAATGCTCTATGAACTCAGGCCCGACATGATCGAACACGCGAGCGCCAGACCCAGGACCAGCGGCATCGGCAGTTCGCGCGCCTCGCTGCACGCCAAGACTTTCGTATTCGACCGGCGCGCGGTCTTCATCGGCTCGCTCAACCTCGATCCGCGTTCGGTCGAACTCAATACGGAAATCGGCCTGGTGTGCGAGAGCGCGCCCCTGGCCGAGGCCCTGGCAGGCGCGCTGGAAAAGGAACTCGATAATATCGCCTGGCGTCTGGAGCGCAGCGTCGATGCCACCGGCAGCGCGCGCATCATCTGGGTGGAGAAAAACGCCGATGGCGTGCGGCGGCATACGGAAGAACCCGGGGTCAGCGCCTGGCGCAAGTTCTCGGTGTGGTTCCTCGGCTTGCTGCCGATCGAATCGCAGCTCTAGCGCCGCGATTTTCGATAGCTGACGCAGACCCGTCGATGCACCTCCGGCCTCGCTTGCGCCACGCCACCGCGCCGACCGTCCCGGCGCCGATATGAGTACCACGGGCACCGACGCCGACGGCCTGCCGCTGCCGCAGCGCTACTGGGCGGTCGCGACAGTAGCGCTCGGCATTATGATGGCGGTGCTCGACAGCTCCATCGCTAACGTGGCCCTGCCGACCATCGCCAGGGATTTGAACGCCGCGCCAGCCGATTCCATCTGGGTGGTAAACGCCTATCAGCTGGTCATCATCATACTCATGCTTCCGCTCGCCTCGCTCGGGGAGATCGTCGGCTATCGCCGCGTCTACCGCGTCGGGCTCGTCGTGTTCACCCTGGCCTCGCTCGGCTGCGCGCTGTCGGATTCTCTCGTCATGCTGAGCGCGGCGCGGATGTTGCAGGGCGTGGGCGCGGCGGGAATGCTGAGCGTCAACGGCGCGCTCGTGCGCTACATTTATCCGCCCGGTCTGCTCGGCCGCGGTATCGGCATCAACGCCTTGGTCGTCGCGGTCTCGGCGGCGCTCGGTCCGACCGTCGCCGCCGGCATACTGTCGATCGCCTCCTGGCCCTGGCTGTTCGCGGTCAACGTGCCCATCGCCATCGCCACCCTGTTCGCGGCGCGCAAGCTGCCGCGCACGCCGCGCTCCAGCCGGCGCTTCGACTGGTCCAGCGCGCTGCTGAATGCGCTTTTTTTCGGTTTGCTGATCATCGCGGTCGATAGCATCGGCCACGGCGGGCGACCACTTTACGCCGTGCTCGCCGTCGCTGGCGCCGCGCTTGCGGGCGTGGCGCTGGTGCTGCGCCAGCTGCCGCAGACTTCCCCGCTGCTCCCGGTCGATCTGCTGCGCATCCCGATGTTCGCGTTGTCGATTGCGACATCCGTATGTTCTTTCATGGCGCAGATGCTGGCCTACGTCTCGATTCCCTTCTATTTTCAGCACCTGCTCGGCCGCACGGACGTGGAGACCGGCCTGCTGATGACGCCCTGGCCGCTGGCGGCGGCGGTGGTGGCGCCGATCGCCGGAAGGCTGGCAGACCGGCACTCGGCCGGCATCCTCGGCGCTCTCGGCCTCGTCATTTTCGCCACGGGCCTGGGAATGCTCGCGCTGCTGCCGGCTGTGCCGAGCGACGCCGACATCATCTGGCGCATGGCACTATGCGGCGCCGGGTTCGGCCTGTTCCAGTCGCCCAACAACCGCGTGATCATGACTTCCGCGCCGCGCGAGCGCAGCGGCGGAGCGAGCGGCATGCTGGGCACGGCGCGGCTCCTCGGCCAGACTACAGGCGCCGCCCTGGTGGCGCTGATGTTCAGCCTGTTCGGCGAGCGCGCGAACGTCTGGGCGCTGGGCCTGGCGGCCGGTATCGCGCTCCTGGCCGCGGTGGTGAGCAGCACGCGGTTGGTTGGTTCCTCCCGCGGGAAGAGCTAGCTGAGCTCGGGTTGTTCCTGCTTCGCCGGCGTGCCTGGCGTGAGGATTATCCTATAGCCGCATCGCCCGGGCGCTGGCCCGGTCATGCCGACCCACCGGCGGACATTATCCCTGATGGGAACGGTTTTAATTTCAATTCGCCTTTCTATATTCATGCTAGGATGAAAAAAAATGAGAATTGTCTGAGCCGGCAGGTTGCGCA
>JAENXP010000764.1 GCA_016649475.1 Burkholderiales bacterium
ATATACAGTGGCCGCTGCGGCAGACGGCCTCACTTTGTTTCACCGAACAACTCGCGGCCGATGAGCATTCTGCGGATTTCCGAGGTGCCTGCGCCGATCTCATACAGCTTCGCGTCGCGCCACAGTCGGCCGGTCGGGGTTTCGTTGATATAGCCCATGCCGCCCAGCGCCTGGATCGCCTCGCCCGCCATCCAGGTGGCTTTCTCGGCTGCGTAGAGGATGGCCCCGGCGGCATCCTTGCGCGCTCCGGTCCCTTTGAGATTGCCGCGGTCCAGCGCCTTGCCCACGGCGTAGACGTAGGCGCGGCAGGCATTCATGGTGGTGTACATGTCGGCCAGCTTGCCCTGCATCAGCTGGAATTCGCCTATGGGCTGGCCGAACTGCTTGCGTTCGTGCACATAGGGAATGACCGCGTCCATACACGCTGCCATGATCCCCAGCGGTCCCCCGGAAAGCACCGCACGTTCATAGTCCAGGCCGCTCATCAGCACGTTCACGCCGCGGCCCATGCCGCCGAGGATGTTGTCTTCGGGTACCTCGCAGTCGCGGAACACCAGTTCACAGGTGTTGGAGCCGCGCATGCCCAGCTTGTCCAGTTTCTGCGCGGTGGAAAAGCCCGGGAATTCTTTTTCGATGAGGAAGGCGGTGATGCCGCGCGGCCCGGCCGCACCGTCGGTTTTGGCGTAGACCACGAGGACGTCGGCATCGGGGCCGTTGGTGATCCACATTTTGTTGCCGTTGAGTACGAATTTGCCGTTCTTGAATTCGGCCTTGAGGCGCATGCTAACGACGTCCGAACCGGCGCCGGGCTCGGACATGGCGAGCGCGCCCACGTGCTCTCCGGATATCAGCTTGGGCAGGTATTTTTCTCGCTGCGCCTCGTTGCCGTTTCTGTTGATCTGATTCACGCACAGATTGGAGTGCGCGCCGTAGGAAAGCCCGACCGAGGCGGAGGCGCGGCTGATTTCCTCCATCGCGACTATGTGGGCGAGATAGCCCATTGCCGTGCCGCCGTATGCTTCGTCGACGGTAACGCCGAGCAGGCCGAGGGCGCCGAGCTTGCGCCACAGGTCCGCTGGGAATTCGTTGGCGCGATCGATTTCGGCCGCGCGCGGTTCGATTTCGCTCACCGCGAATGCGCGCACTGTGTCGCGCAGCATGTCGATCTCTACACCGAGGTCGAAGGGCAGGGAGGGAAAGTCGATCATGGCTTCATCCGTTTAGTCTGACAGGCGCAGTTTGCGCCCGGTTTTGCCGCCGCCGGCAAGGATTTTGCGGCTCTGCGCTTCGAATACCGCTATTTCCCCCAGCATTTCGTCTATATCGGCGCGTTGCCGCTCGAGTTGTTCGCGCCGCTCCGCCAGCGCAGCGAGGAACTGGGCCAGCTGCGGCTTCTCATCCCGCGCCGTATCGTACAAATCGAACATTGCGGCCACTTCCGACAGCGACAAGCCCAGGCGCTTCCCGCGCAGGATCAGCTTCAGACGCACGTAGTCGCGCTTGCCGTAAATGCGCCGGCTGCCCGAGCGCTGCGGCGCCAGCAGTCTCTGATCCTCGTAGAAACGGATCGCCCGCGGCGTGACATCGAATTCACGCGCCAAGTCGCTGATGCTGTACGTTTCTTCCTGGTGGCGGGGGGCAGTGCTCATATTGCGTAGCAACATAAATGGCGAGAATCGCAATTATTTGCGAAAATCGCAGCTCTTGGAGCTTGCCAAGTAAGCGTAGCTGAATTCTAGCTTAAGCCGGACTCGACTCAAACATGGACCCGCAGCAAATCTTGCAATTTCCGCATGCCGCCGCGCCGGCCGCCGGCACCAGCCTGGA
>JAENXP010000852.1 GCA_016649475.1 Burkholderiales bacterium
GGTGACCGGCGGGCGCGGCGACCAAAGTGACCTGGTCGAACTCCGAACCCTGCGACTGGTGCACAGTCAGCGCGAACGCATCCGCGCACGCCGGCATCTGCGCCACGGCAACCCAGTGCAAACGATCGGCGAGAGGGAACGCTACCGCCAGAGTACCAGCGCGCCTCAGGCACACCCCGGTGTCGCCGTTGAACAGACCCAGTTCCGGAGTATTGCGGCTGACGATCACGAAGCGACCGGGATACCAGGTGGCGTCGGCCTCGGCCCCCACGGCCATCCGCGCCGCTGCCGCCACAACCCGGTTGAGCGCCTCGACGCCAAGTGGGCCGCGGCGCAAAGCGCACAACACCCGGTAGCCGGCCAAATGGCCCAGCAGTTCGGCAGCCACCGCCGCGCTCCCGCCCTCACGCCCGAGCAGCTCGAGCGCCGGGGCATAGCCGGCGAGCGCGGTCCTCGCCAGCGCCGCCTGGTCGGAACCGCCAGCGCCGGCAAGGCGGCGCAGGCACACCTTGCCAGCGCTGTCACCAAGATCATCGACGGCCATGGTCCCGGCGCGCGCCGCCTGCGCCCAATGGACAATTTCGGGCGTCTCGCGCTGGCGGTAATTGCGTTCGAGCGCTACCACGCCTCCGCGCAGGCGTTGGTCCCGAGCGGCGCACAGTGCCGCAAACACCGCGCCGGCTTCGACCGAAGCCAGCTGGTCGCGATCGCCCGAAAGCACCAGCCGAGCGTGAGCGCCGATCGCCGTGACCAGCGCACTGGCCAATTCGAGATCGACCATCGAAGCCTCATCGACCACCACCAGATCGAAAGGCAGCGGACGGTCCCGGCCGAAAGACGGGCGCGATCCGGCCCCGCGAAGGCCCAATAGTCGGTGCAAGGTCGTCGCCCCCGGAAACTTGGCGCTGGCGGGACCGTTTGCCGCCGCCAGTTCGGCCAGCTGCGCGTGCAGCGCCTCGCTGACCCGCGCTGCCGCCTTGCCGGTCGGAGCGGCGATCGCAATCCGCCCCTCCGGCACCAGCCGGGAATAGACGGCGATCAGCCGTGCCAGGGTCGTGGTCTTGCCGGTTCCGGGGCCACCGGAGATCACCGTCAGGCGGCGTGACAAGGCGAGCGTGACCGCGCGCTGCTGAGCGTCGTCCGCGTCGGCATTGCCAAAGACCGCTGCGATCTCGGCGGAAATCCGTTCGGCTGGCACCAGCGGCGCCGGTTCGGCGAGTTCCAGCAAGCGCTGCGCCAGCCGCCACTCCGCGCGCCAGAGCCTTTCCAGGAACAGGTGCCCGCCCTCGAGCACCAAGGCGGCGTCGCGCCGTTCGGCCGAGCCTTCAGCGGCCCTTGCTGCCGCTGCCGGCGCCACCGCCGGACTGGCGGCCAGCACCGCCAAGTCGTCCTGGTCCACGGCGATGCAGCTGTGTCCGTGCTCCTGCGCCGCGCGCCAGCAGAGTGCCGCGCACGACTCGATGGTGGCGCGCGCCTCCGGCACACCGCCGCCGCCAAGATGCAAACTGGCGACCGCGCTGGCGAAGCGGCGCGCGACCAGA
>JAENXP010000647.1 GCA_016649475.1 Burkholderiales bacterium
ACGAAGCCCTGCCCAAGGCGAAGCTAAGCGCCGAGCAGACCGCCGAGGTCAAGAAGCTGCGCACCGATGGCGAGACCGCACACAAGGCAGGCAAGCATCAGGAGTCGGTTGATCTGCTCGCGAAGGCCATGAAGATCGTCGGAATCTGACCGGCGTTTGATGATTCCCAAGGCGCCCCGCGATGGGGCGCCTTTTTTTTGCCCGCTGATCTCGCTAACTCCGCATTACCGTGCAGGAACCTGCTTAAGGTAATGGTGTCACTTGACTTGGATAGACATCAGATAGTCCATGAGGGCATTAATGCGGCTTTGGACGAACTTCTCCGTGTCCATGTATGGCACGTCGCAGTAATACGCAGCAGCCCTGACACTATCTTTGCTATACCGATCGCCTCCCATTCACAATCTGTGCCTCATTGGCACACTTCATATGTGGTTCAGGAAGGACTAAGCAACAAGTGGGTGTTTTGTCCCATAGTGGCGCCGTGTGTTCGCGTGCGACAGGCAAGGGGGAAGCGGGCGACTCGGCGCGCGGACTAGGCCGATAGACAGGGCCGAGTAAGTGTCGCTTCAATGTTTGCCCGGCCTTCGCCAGACCCAAAAAAAAAGGGGCTAGCTTTCGCTAACCCCTTGATAAAAATGGCGCGCCCGGCAGGAATTGAACCCACGACCCCCTGGTTCGTAGCCAGGTACTCTATCCAGCTGAGCTACGGGCGCACAGCCACGCATTGTACCAGTAGCGGGGGCCAATTGTGGCGCATCGCAGCCGACTGGCTAAACAGGTGCTGGGGGCATGGGCATGGCGGACGGTATTTCAGCCGTGGCCGACAATGGTCGTTTATAGTGACAAGGCTGGACCCCGGCGCGAGCTTGCCCATGTTGGAAATGGGCGTTTTCTGCTCTCGAATATCGTATACCGGTAGAATTTTGCGCCAGATGATAAATGGCGTGGGCTGCTGCATCGCGGCCCGTGTCGATCGCCAGTAAGAAACCAATAAGGAGCAGCCTCATGTCTGCCAGTTCCCACCTCCTGAACGACGATCTGCCCGAGGATTCCGACGCCCTGGAAACCGGTGAGTGGCTCGATTCACTTGAGGCCGTCATCGACCGGGAGGGGCCGGAGCGCGCCCACTACCTGCTGCAGCGCATGACTGACCTGGCGCGGCGCAACGGCGCCTATTTGCCGTTCTCAGCCCACACCGCCTACGTCAACACCATTCCCTCGCATCTGGAGACGCAGAACCCGGGCAACACCGAGTTCGAGGAGCGGATTCGCTCCTACGTACGCTGGAACGCCATGGCGATGGTCGTCAAGGCCAACAAGCACAATCCACCCGACGGTGGCGACCTGGGCGGTCACATCGCGTCGTTCGCGTCACTGGCGACGATGATCGGCGCCGGGATGAATCATTTCTGGCATGCGCCCCACGAGGGCCATGGCGGCGACCTGGTCTATTTCCAGGGTCACACCGCGCCCGGGCTCTACGGCCGCGCTTTCGTGGAGGGGCGGCTGACCGAAGACCAGTTGCTGCATTTCCGCCAGGAGGTGGACGGCAAGGGACTGCCTTCGTACCCGCATCCCAAGCTGCTGTCCGATTTCTGGCAGTTCCCGACGGTGTCGATGGGGCTTGGCCCGCTGATGGCGATTTACCAGGCACGGTTCCTCAAGTACCTCCATGCCCGCGGCATTGCCGACACCAGCAACCGCAAGGTCTGGGTGTTCTGCGGCGACGGCGAGATGGACGAGCCCGAGTCGCTGGGTGCGATCGGCGTGGCCTCGCGCGAGAATCTCGACAACCTGATCTTCGTGGTCAACTGCAACCTGCAGCGGCTCGACGGGCCGGTGCGCGGCAACGGCAAGATCATCCAGGAACTCGAGGGTGATTTCCGCGGCAGCCACTGGAACGTCATCAAGCTGATCTGGGGTTCATACTGGGACCCGCTGCTCGCGCACGATAACGAAGGCATCCTGCGGCGGGTGATGGAAGAGACCGTCGACGGCGAGTACCAGGCCTACAAGGCCAACGATGGGGCCTACGTGCGCAAGCATTTCTTCGGCAAGCATCCCAAGCTTCTGGAAATGGTCTCGCGCATGTCCGACGACGACATCTGGCGGCTCAACCGCGGCGGCCACGACCCCTACAAGGTCTACGCTGCCTTTGATGCGGCGGTGCGCCACAAGGGCGCCCCCACGGTACTCCTGGTCAAGACCGTCAAGGG
>JAENXP010000858.1 GCA_016649475.1 Burkholderiales bacterium
CGGCCGGACGGCACCCATGAATGTCGAGCCGCTCTACGATGAGAACCAGGCTGTCACAGGCACTACTAGGATAGTGAAACCGAAGCACAACCTCCCCGCCCAGCCCACTCCCTTCATCGGGCGGCAGTCGGAGTTGACGGCTGTGGCGGACCTCCTGAGACGCGGCCAACAAGAGGTTCGACTTGTAACCTTGACAGGTCCGGGCGGTACCGGAAAGACTCGGCTTGCGGTCCAGGCTGCCGCTGAGCTGGTCAATCGCTTCCGGGACGGTGTCTACTTCGTTGACCTTGCGGCCGTTCGCGAGACTGAATCTGTGCTGACGACGATTGCCCGAACGGTAGGCGTCAGGGAAACCAGCGATCGACCGTTGCGCGACGAGCTCAAAGCGCAGTTGCAGTCGAAGGCAATGCTGTTGCTGCTCGACAACTTCGAGCAAGTCTCGCCCGCGGCGCCAAAGGTGGGAGAGTTGCTTCAAGACTGCTCGCAGTTGAAAATGCTGGTAACGAGCCGGGAACCGCTGCACCTACGCGGTGAGCATATCTACCCGGTGCCGCCGCTCGAGCTCCCAGGTGCGGATCTCAAGCAATTGTCCCTCGAACAATTGACGCAGTGTGAAGCGTTACGGTTGTTCATCGAGCGCGTTCTGGCGGTCAAGCCGGATTTTGAGGTGACACGTGAGAACGTCGCGACGATTGCTGAGATCTGTTACCGCCTGGACGGATTGCCGCTTGCCATCGAGCTCGCCGCGGCACGAATCAGGCTGTTTTCGCCGCGGGCATTGCTAGAGCGAGTAGGGGGTCGGCTGCAACTGCTTCGGGGCGGGCCACGCGACCTACCTATTCGACAACAGACCCTGCGCGATACCGTGAACTGGAGCTATGAGTTGCTCGGCGACGGTGAGCAGAGATTGTTTGTGCTGCTCTCGGTGTTTGCAAGTTGTACGTTCGAGGCGGCTGAGACGGTGGCAGCTGAGATCAACCATGCTGCTGGGGTGAAGATGGACGTTCTTGAGGGCCTGTATTCTCTGGTTGACAAAAGCCTCGTTCGACAGGCGGATCAGGATACCGAACAGCCTCGCTTCTTGATGCTGGAAACAATCCGTGAATACGCAATGGAGCGGCTTCAGCAGGATCGGCAGTTCGACATATTGGCCCAGCAGGCCCATGCCAGCTATTTCGCCGACTTTGCCCAGGGCCAATGGGAGCGCCTGAGCGGCGCGGACCGTGAATCTGCCCTAGGGGAGATGGAACGTGACATCGAGAACCTGCGGACCGCGTGGCGTTATTGGGTAGATAAGAAGGACCTGGAGCAACTCAATCGATTTGTCAATAGTCTCTGGTTGTTGTATGACGCACGCGGTTGGTATCAGGCGACCATCGGACTCACGAACGATCTGTTGAAGGTCCTGGCTGCCACGCCTTCGTCACCTGAGCGCGTGGAACAGGAGATCATGTTGCAAACCAGCCTGGCTCGCGCGCTGATGGTCGCCAAGGGATATACCGATGAAGCTGAGCAGGCA
>JAENXP010000208.1 GCA_016649475.1 Burkholderiales bacterium
GCCAGCCCAAGGGCGTCAAGCCGCAGTTCAGGAACGAGCCGCTGGGGACGCTGTCGCCGCTGTTGCAGCTGCTGGTGCAAAAAATGTGCGGCGTCAACGAACACAGCGTCTATCTGTCGCCGGCGCCGCTGTACCACGCGGCGCCGCTGCGCTTCAACATGATGGTAGCCGCGCTCGGCGGCACCTCGGTGATCATGGAACGATTCGACCCCGAGGAATACCTGCGCCTCGCCCAGAAGCACCGCTGCACGCAGACGCAGCTGGTGCCGACGATGTTCGTGCGCATGCTCAAGCTGCCCGAGGAGGTTCGCGCAAAGTACGATGTCTCCTCGCTCAAGGCCGCGGTGCACGCCGCCGCACCCTGTCCGGCCGAGGTGAAGCAGAAAATGATCGACTGGTGGGGGCCGGTGTTCATCGAGTATTACGCCGGCACCGAAGGCAACGGCGTCACCATTGCCAATACCGCGGAGTGGCTCGCTCACCGCGGCACGGTCGGCCGCTCGCTCGTCGGCCGGATCCACATCGTCGGCGCGAACGGAGAGGACTGCGCTGTGGGCGAGACCGGACAAGTCTATTTTGCCGGCGGCCCCGAGTTCGCCTACCACAAGGACCCGGCCAAGACCAAAGGCGCGTACAACGAAAAGGGCTGGTCCAGCCTGGGCGATGTCGGCTACCTCGATGCCGACGGTTACCTTTACCTTACCGACCGCAGGGCCTATATGATCATCTCCGGCGGCGTGAACATCTATCCGCAGGAGGCGGAGAACGTCCTCGTCAATCACCCCGCGGTCGCCGACGTCGCCGTATTCGGCGTGCCCAACGACGAGATGGGCGAAGAGGTGAAGGCCGTGGTGCAGCTGGTGCCGGGCTTTGCGCCGGGCCCGGCGCTGGCGGACGAACTGATCGCTTTTTGCAGGGCGAGCCTGTCGACGATCAAGTGCCCGCGCAGCGTCGACTTCAGAGCCGAACTGCCGCGCACGCCGACCGGCAAGCTGCTCAAGCGCCTGCTGCGTGACGAGTATTGGCCGAAGAAGGACTGAGGCGCCCGGGCGTAACGCACGGGCGCCAGCGGGTCAGGGCACCGCGATGGCGCCGGATCGAATCAGCGCGTCGATGCGCTCGCTGCTATAGCCTAGCTTGTCCGCCAGCACGGCACGCGTGTCCTCGCCCGCGCGATAGGGCGCCGGGCCGCGCGCCGGCACTGGCGCGCCGTCGACGTGAAATGGAGCCGAGGTTACGCGAACTTCGCCGCGCCCCGGGTGCGGGATCGTCGAGAAAGCCTGGCGCTCGGCCATGTGCGGGTGCGCGATGACCTCCTCCATCGATCGCACGGGCGCGCAGGGCACTCGCGCAGCCGACAGCGCCTCCATCGCCGCCTCCACCGATTCGAAGTGATCGAGCCAATCGCAGATCAATCGGCGCAGTTCGGGCCAATGTTCGCGCCTGCCCGGCGCCGTTGCAAACCGTTCCGCGCCGATGGGGCTGTCCCCGCCTATCGCGGCGAGCAGGCGGCCCCAGGTGGGGCCGCTGCCGATGAACTGCACGGCGATGTGGCGTCCCTTGATGGCATGGATAACCATGCCCGCGCGCGGCCCTTTGATGATCTCCCCTCCGTTCAAGGCAGCCGCGATGCCCAGGTCTTCGGCGCCCCAGAGCGACTGCAGCATCGACACATCGAGATAGGCGCCCTGTCCGGTGCGTTGGCGCCGATGAACGGCGGCAAGCACGAGGCCGAATGCATGCACACCCGCAAGCGAATCTGCGGACTGCAGGTACGCCACCCGTGGCTCAGGCTCGCCCTGCCGGTCGAGGTCCATCGCGCCCGAGGCCGCGTTGATCAGGTGCGCAAAGGCCGGCCGGTCGCGCAGCGGCCCGGTCTGACCGTAGCCCGAGATGGAGCAATAAACGATGGCCGGATTCGCCGCCGCGACCGCGTCATAGCCAAGTCCGTGCCGGGCCATGATGCCAGGCACGAAGTTCTCGACCAGCACGTCCGCCGCGCGCGCGAGGTCGAGCACGACGGCCTTTGCGTCCGGATTGGCGAGATCGATGGCCACGCTCTCTTTGCCCGCGTTGAAGCGCACGAAGTAGCTGCTCTGGTCCGTGCGTCCCTCCTCGAGTTGCAGGTAGAAGGAGCGCGTTTCGTCCCCGTCCACCGGCCGCTCGATTTTGATCACGCGCGCACCGAGATCGGCAAGCAGGCGCGTGCAGTATGGCCCTGCGAGCACGCGCGTAAAGTCGAGTACAGTGAGTCCGTCGAGCATCCCTGGTGTCATGCAGTCGCTCCCTGCGGCGTGACGAATATTCGCGGCCGTGTGGAAAGAGAAGAAGCTTTCTTGATTCGGGTGCCAGAATATACGAAAACAGATTCGTCAGTGTCCTGTCGGGTCCATGACCAACGATCCGGATTGACGGGCGGCTGCAGTCGTCGCGCTGGCGCCGGCCAGGCTGCTGTGAAAGACTATGGATCTCGGAATCCGGAGGGAGGCGGCGGCATGCTCGCGGATCGTTATGGATTGTCCTTGTCGACGTCGTCGCAGGCTGCGTGCGATGCCTACGTCGAGGGCGCGGACTGCATACTCAGCGCGGTCGCCGGCCCCGAGGTGCACCTCGGGCGCGCGCTCGCCGCCGACCCGGATTTCGCGCTCGCCCAAATTGCGCTCGCACGGGCGATGTTTCTGGCGGCGCGGGTGCCGCAGGCGCGGGTCGCAGCGAGCAGAGCGCGTGAGTTGGCGATCGGCGCGACGCCGCGCGAGCAGAGCCACGTCAATGCGCTCGCGCTCGCAATCGAGGGGAAGGCAGCGCACGCGCTCGCGGCGATCCGCCTGCATGTCGCGTTATTTCCGCGGGACGCGATGGTGCTCGCACCGGCGACCGGCGTGTTCGGCCTGATCGGTTTCTCGGGTCGCCAGCAACGCGAAGCAGAACTACTCGAACTCCTGCGCGGCCTCGCTCCGCACTACGGCGCTGACTGGTGGTTTCTCAGCGTGCTCGCGTTCGCTGCCTGCGAGTGCGGCCGGCTCGAAGAGGCGTGGGATCTGATCGAGCAAAGCCTCGGCGGCAATCCGCGCAATGCGCATGGCGCACACATCAGCGCGCACGTGCTCTACGAAATGGGCGACGCGGAACGGGCGTCCGCTTATCTCGACGGCTGGATGCCGGGGTACGCCAAGGAAGGGCTGCTTCACTGCCATCTCTCGTGGCACGTTGCGCTCCTCGCGCTCGATCTCGGAAAACCCGAGCGGGCGTGGGAGGTCTATCGCGCGGACGTCCATCCCGGCGGCGCGTGGGGTCCGCCCCTGAACGTGGCGACCGACGCGCCCGCATTCCTGTGGCGATCGGAGTTGGCGGGACAGACGCAACGGCCGGATCTCTGGCGCGATGCGCACGGTTTTGTGGGTGGTTCGTTTCCGAAGGCCGGCATCGTTTTTGCCGACGTTCACCGCGCCGTTGCCTGCGCCGCGACTGGCGATTCCGGCGGACTCGAGTTGCTGGTCGGCGAGCTGCGCGAGCGCCTGGCGGCCGGCAAGCTGCCCGCGGGCGATGTAGTTGTGACACTGGCCGAGGCATTCGGGGCTTTCGCCAGAAGCGAATGGGACGCTGCCGTTGCGTTGTTTGAGCAGGCCCTGCCGGACACGGTGCGCATCGGGGGCAGTCGTGCCCAGCGTGATCTCGTGGAACATACGCTGATTTCCGCGTATCTCAGGGCGGGCAGGGCCGACGATGCGCGCCAAATGATCGCGCGACGGATCGGGCGCAGGCCCGTCGTGAACGTGGCCGGGTTCAGCGCGCATTGAAGGTCTTAACCGCGGAGCGCAGTCCATGAAATTGCCTCTTTACCAGGTAGACGCACTCACGACATGCCTGTTCGGCGGTAACCCGGCCGCGGTGGTGCCGCTCGGCGCATGGCCGCCTGACGGTGTACTCGCGGCCATCGCTGCGGAAAACAATCTGGCCGAGACTGCGTACTTCATCCCGCGAGCGAACGTCTCGCCGCTGCGCTGGTTCACGCCGGCGATTCATGCGCCATATCTGCCGGGACTCGGCATTGACGATCTCAGGCGATTACCGGAAGATCGATTTTGAGCGGCTCGCCATCGCCGCAATGGCTTGGCGGTGCGTGACAGCGGCTCGCTATCAGATCAACTAGAACCAACAGGAGAGCACGATGCAAAGAAAAGCGGGAGGGATGTTGCTGGCAGCAGTCGGTATGATTACCTTGGCGGGATGCGCAAGCATGCAACCGGGCCCCAAGGACATGACGTTTTTCGTGACCAGCACCGGACCCGGCAAGGGCGGCGACCTGGGCGGCCTCGATGGGGCGGACCGGCACTGCCAATCGCTTGCACAGGCGGCGGGTGCCGGCGATCGCACCTGGCGTGCCTACTTGAGCACGCAGGCGCCGAAGCTGGCTGATCCGAACTTCGTGAATGCGCGCGATCGCATCGGTACCGGCCCCTGGCAGAACGCCAAGGGCGCGGTGGTCGCAAGGAGCGTCGAAGACCTGCACTCGGCCGGCAGCAAGCTGACGAAACAGACGGCATTGGACGAGATGGGCCGCCCGGTAAACAGCCGCACGGAGAAGCCCAACAAGCACGACATACTGACCGGTTCGCGACCGGACGGCACGGCATTTCCGGGCGCCCAGTTTCCCGACATGACCTGTGGCAACTGGACCAAGGGCGGGACCGACGGCACTGCCATGATTGGACATTTTGATCGTGCGGGCCCGAACGACTCATCATGGGCCACCTCCTGGAATTCGGCCCACCCGACGCTGGGTTGCAGTCAGGAGAAATTGCGTCCCACCGGCGGTGACGGGCTGTTCTATTGCTTTGCCGCTAAATGAGTTCCTGACTTGGAGCGGAAAGGGGGTCAGAGCCGGATGTTTTCCAAGGGCCCCTCGACGCGCCGCTGAAAAATGGTTGCCCGTCCGGTCAGTAGGGGGTCTTGCAGCCTGTCCCGGTTTCGTCCATCATTGCATTACAAATGCAATGCACGAGGTGCACATGAAAACTGCCGCCATTCCCGCAGTCCGCGTTTCTCCTGAACTGCGTCAAGCCGCCGAGGCGGTGCTTGAGTCCGGCGAGACCCTGTCCGGATTTGTCGAGGACGCAGTGCGCCGCAATGTCGAGTTCCGCTATGCCCAGAAGGCGTTCGTCGAGCGCGGACTGGCCTCGGGCGAAACTGCCAGGAAGTCGGGCAAATATGTCTCGCCGGCGGCGGTGCTCGGCAAACTCGAGCGGCGCCTGGACAAGGCGCGCAAAGCCCGCAGCGGCCGGACAGGCGCTAAAGCGGGGGCATGAACCGGTTCAAGGTTCGCTTCACCGCCGAGGCGGAGGCGGACCTGCTGCGCCTGTTCGATTTCCTGCTTGAGCAGGACTTCGCCCTAGCCGAAAAGGCGCGCGAGGCGATAGCCAAAGCGATCGAACTCCTGGCGCTATTCCCGTTTTCTTGCCGCAAGGCCTTGGGCGGCGACGGCAACCCGTTCCTGCGCGAGCTAATCATTCCCTTCGGTGCGTCAGGCTAAGTCTGACATTTCTAGTGGGATGAAAGGTGCCCACCCTACTA
>JAENXP010000377.1 GCA_016649475.1 Burkholderiales bacterium
CGCAAAAATTGTGGATCACCACGCGCAATCTGCTGCCGCCTTTGTTCATGATTTTTGCGGTGCTCGGCTCCATCCTGCTCGGCTGGGCTTCGCCTACCGAGGCTGCGGCCATCGGCGCGCTTTCCTCCGTGGTTCTGACCGCCCTTTACGGCCGATTCAGCCTGGCCGGCACGTACGAAGCGCTGATCAAGACCGTCAAGATCACCGCCATGATCATGACGGTGCTGCTTGCCGGAACGATGTTTACCGGGGTGTTCATCGGCGGCGGCGGCATCAGCACCGCGAACATACTGATCGGCAAGGCACACCTCTCGCCGTGGATGCTGCTGTCGCTGATGATGTCTATTATTTTCATCGCCGGTTTCTTTCTCGACTGGATTTCGATAGTTCTGATATTCGTGCCGCTGTTCACTCCCCTGATCGTCGCGGCCGGATTCGATTCGGTATGGTTCCTGGTGCTGTTCCTGATCATGATCCAGACTTCGTATCTGACGCCTCCGATGGCGCCGGCGATTTTCTACCTTCGCGCGGTGGCGCCGGAAGAAATCAGCATCCGCCACATGTACAGGGGTGTCGCACCCTTTATTGCGTTGCAATGCGTGGTCCTGGTGATAGTAATGATATTTCCCGTGATCGTGACTTATCTGCCTAGCGTAATGCTCAATTTTAGATGACAACATGCGACAACTGCGTGTCGCATAGTTCGCCAGATTCAAGCCTGCAGGCGGCTCAAATTGGCGACCATGACAATCGCAGAAAACTGAAGAAGGGCCCGACATGACACCTGAACAAATACTCGCAATCCCACCGCGCGTGCTGACGCAGTCTCAGCGCGAATCCTATTTTTCCAATGGCTATATCCTGCTGGAAAAGATCATCGGCGACGAATGGATCAAAAAATTGCGCGACGCCACCGAGGAAATGATCGAACGCAGCCGCAAGGTGACGAAGTCGGACACGGTCTTCGACCTGGAGCCGGACCACCGCTCCGACGCGCCGCGCCTGCGGCGGGTGTCGAATCCGGCCGAGCACCATCCGGTGTTCTGGGAGTACTGCACCAAATCAGTCATGCCCGACGCGGTAGCCGACCTGGTCGGACCCGACGTCAAGTTTCATCATTCCAAGCTGAACTTCAAATGGAAGAAGGGCGGCGAAGAAGTTAAATGGCACTACGACATTTCCTTCTGGCCGCATACCAACTATTCGCCGCTGACGGTTGGCACCTACATTTACGACTGCGGCATGGACCAGGGCCCGCTCGGCGTAATTCCGAAAAGTCATTTGATCGAGCCGCTGCTTACGCAATACGACGATCAGGGCAACTGGGTAGGCTGCCTGAGCGACCGGGATATTGCTGGGATCGATTTGTCCAAGGCCGTCTATTTGACCGGGCCCGCAGGATCGCTGACGCTGCACAACTGCCGCACCATTCATGGGTCCCCGCGCAACGACTCGGACCTGGGGCGGCCGCTGCTGCTGTACACACTGACCTCGGCCGATGCCTTCCCCTATACGGTGAACCCGATCAAGCCCAAGCACGACCAGGCGATCATCCGCGGCAAGCGCGCCGCTTTCGCGCACCACGACCCGCGCCCATGCCTGATACCGCCTGACTGGTCTGGCGGCTACACGTCGATCTTTTCATTGCAGCAAAAGGAAGATGCAACGGCTGCACGCGGCACCGGCGCGGCGATGTAGGCAAGCGATCCGGGTCGAGAAACGGCGCAGGCACCGCGCCGTTTCTTATTGCAGTTTCCTGCCGGTCGCCTGCTCCAGCCGCGCGACCTCCTCCGCCTTCATCGTATAGCTGTGCTCGGCGTCGGGAAACTGGCCGCCGCGCACCTCGGCGGCATAAGTTTTCAGCGCATCCACCGCGATCTGCGAAATATTGGCGTAGCGTTTGGTGAACTTCGGTTTGAACTGATCGAACACCCCCAGCAGGTCGAATGCAAGCAGCAGCTGCCCGCAGCTGGCGCCGCCCGCGCCGATGCCAAAGGTGAAAATGTCCACTGCCGCGTCCACCGCCAGCGCCACCGGCGCCGGGACTGCCTCGATTTCAAAGCCGATGCAGCCCGCCTCCTGGATGGCGACGGCGTCGTCGATGATTTTCAGCGCTTCGTCCGCGGTTTTGCCCTGCAGCTTGAAACCGCCGTACTGGTGCACGAAATGCGGGCACATGCCGACATGGCTCATCACCGGCACACCCGCGTCCGCGATGGCTTTGAGGATGGGAAATTTGTCGCGCCCGCCCTGCATCTTGACGCAGTCCACGCCGCCTTCTTTCATGAAGCGCAGCGCATTCATCACGGCAATGTCCGGATTGGGATAGCTTCCGTAGGGCATGGCAACGAGGTTGAAGGTGTTCGGCGCACCCCGGCGCACCGCCTGGCAGTGCTGGATCATCATGTCGACGGTCACAGGCAGGGTGTTGGAAAAGCCGTAGCTCACCATGCCCAGGCTGTCACCGATGCCGAGAATGTCCAGTCCGGCGCGCTCCGCCCACACCGCGGACGGATAGTCTGGAATCGAGGCCATCGCCAGCTTGCGCCCGGATTTTTTTGCCTCCCTCAGATCGGGCACGGTCAGTTTCCTGCGTTCTTCAGCCATCTGCTCTCCCATGTCGTGGCGTGCGCTCAGGCACGGAATTCCTGCTTGTCCGTGCCCTGGTACAGCGCCCTCACCTGCCGCTCGACCGCGTCGGCGTGGGCGGCTAGCGCCGCTTCATCCAGATCCGCTCGCGGCCGCGGTTCGTAGTCGAAATGATGGTACTTGTCGGTGCCGCGCACGAGCATCGCGGAATCGCGCACCTTGGTCTGGCGGACATGCGTGGGAATGTAGCGGATCGCGAGTCCGATACGCCTGTCGTTGCTGCGATTCGGGTCGGAACCGTGCACCAGCTTGATATGGTGCAAGGACATTTCCCCCGCCTTCAGGACGAGGCTCACCGCCCTGGATTTGTCCACATCGACCGCGATCTCCTGGCCACGCGAGAGCAGATTGTCCTTGTGAAAAGTGTCGGTATGCGGCAACTGATCGACCTTGTGGCTGCCTGGGATCACCTGCATGCAGCCGTTCTCCGACGTGACCTCGGTAAACGCGACCCAGGCCGTGATGACTTCGTCCGGGTCCAGGCCCCAGTAGGTCGAGTCCTGGTGCCAGGAAACGAAGCCCGGATTGCTTGCCTCCTTGATGAAAAAATTCGTGGTCCAGCACAGGATATCGGGCCCGATCGCATCCTCGACCGCGTCGAGTATTTTAGGATGATGGGCGAGTTCGTCCGCCCAGGTGAAAATCAGGTGCGTCTTGTGGCGCCAGTTGCCCTGCAGCGGCATGCCGGTCTTGGCCTCGTGCTGCTCGAGGCAACTGCGGTAATGCGCCGCTTCCTCCCGGCCGAGCACCGGCACCGGGAAATAGTAACCATCGCGTCGGTACTGTTGCACCGCCTCGTTCGACAGCAATTTCGGCATCGTCCCCTCCTATTTCCGGCGGCGCCACGCCGGCTTGCGTTTAATAATCTCTGGTGATATGTTGATCGAATACGACTGATATATCATCGTAGGTGCGCAGCGGGATGCTGTCAACCTGTCTTGGTCCCGCATGCAGTGACTACGCCACAACGTAGCAACCACTAAGGGAGAAGGAACAATGAGCATCCAGCGTCGCAAATTTCTGACCGGCGCGGCGGCCGCAGTCGGCACCGCTACCCTCGGATTTCCCGCGATCGTCAAGTCGCAGCAGACGATCAAATGGAAAGCGCAATCAATGTGGAGTTCAGCTGAACTCACCTAC
>JAENXP010000535.1 GCA_016649475.1 Burkholderiales bacterium
CCCAAGGCGAAGGAGCTGCGCCGCGTAGTCGAACCAATGATCACGCTGGGCAAGATCGCCACAGTCGCCAATCGCCGCCTCGCGTTCAATCGCCTGCGCGATCGCGACATGGTTACCAAGTTGTTCAATGAACTCGGTCCGCGCTACGCCAAGAGAAACGGCGGCTATCTTCGTATTCTCAAATACGGATTCCGTCAAGGCGACAACGCGCCGATGGCGCTGGTCGAACTGATGGATCGCCCCGAGACGGCGCTGGACGCTGCCGCCGAAGCCAAGTCCTAAGACAGCCCCGTTGCCATGAAGAAGCCGGCCCGCGCGCCGGCTTTATTTTTGGACACGCCGCGCGTTCTACGGCGCAGGCTGTTCGCGCTTCGTTCCTCGCGAAGCGCCGTCTACTGGGGAATCGGCTCAGGAAAGACGCTACAATGCACGCATGGCCATCGTGCTGTTTACCGATTTTGGTTCCGCCGATATCTACGTCGGCCAGGTCAAAGCAGTGCTGCAGCGGCTTGCGCCGCCCATTCCGGTGATCGATTTGCTGCATGACGCACCGGCATTCAATGTGCGCGCGAGCGCCCATCTACTTGCGACCATGATCGGTCAGTTTGCCAAAGAAAGCGTGTTCCTGGCTGTGGTCGACCCTGGTGTCGGTGGTGCACGCGACGCGGTCGTGATGCAAGCCGATGACCGCTGGTTCGTGGCGCCGGACAACGGGCTGCTTTCCGTGGTTGCTGCGCGCTCCGTCAGTGGCCACTGCGCGCGCATCGTTTGGCAGCCGCAGCAACTCTCGACTTCATTCCACGGACGCGACCTGTTCGCGCCCGTGGCTGCAACTCTGGCGGTGCAAGGCACCTTGCCAAAAGACTGGTTGGAGCACTGCGACGGGCTCAAAGTCGAATTCGGCGGCGACGACCTGTCCGAGGTGATCTATGTCGACCACTTCGGCAACGCACATACCGGGATATGCGCGAGCGGGATTCCGCGAGAGGCGTTACTCGTAATCGATGGGCGATCGCTGCGCTACGCGCAGGTCTATTCTGAATCCGCCGAAGGCGCAGCCTTCTGGTACCAAAACAGCCAGGGGCTGGTGGAGATCGCGGTCAACTGTGGCAGCGCAGCGCAGATACTGGGATTGAAAATTGGTGATTGCGTGAGCTGGGCGTAATTCCTGCTCGCCATGGCGACGGCAAGGGCGCCTGGCCCACGTGTCGCTACTGGCTGTAGGGGTACCGCCTACAGCACCAGTATCACTCGGTAATCATTTACGTTGGTGCGGGTGGGGCCGGTCACCACCAAGTCACCCAAGGATTCGAAGAAACTGTAACCGTCGTTGTTTGCCAGGAGTTTCTTGGCCGAAATGCCGGCCGCAGCGGCGCGTGCGAGCGAGTCCGGCGCGAGTACTGCACCGGCGTTGTCCTCGGAGCCGTCGATCCCGTCGGTATCGCAGGCAAGGCTATGGGTATTCGGCATACCGTCGAGTTCCAGCGCAAGCGACAACAGAAATTCCGAGCAGCGGCCGCCGCGGCCGTTGCCGCGCACTGTGACCGTGCATTCGCCGCCTGAAATCAGCGCCAGCGGCGGCCGGAATGGCCCGGCGTGGCCGCGGATCTGGCGCACCAGTGCCGCATAGACCTTGGCTACTTCGGTGGCTTCGCCGGTAACGCTGTCGCCCAGCACCACCGGTGCGATGCCCTTGGCGCGAAAATAGTCGGCCGCAGCCTGGAGCGAGCCCTGCGCGGTGGCAATGACGCGGTTCTCCACCCGCTGGAACAGCTTGTCCCCGGGCTTGGGCGTCTCGGCGATCTCGCCGCGCGCGCCGCGCGAGAGGTGCGCGGCCACGGACGCCGGTGCCTTGACGCCATAGCGCGCGATGATGTCCTCGGCATCCTGGTAGGTGCTCGGGTCGGGCGCGCAGGGCCCGGAGCCGATATGGGTGGGGTCATCTCCGGTCACGTCGGAAATAATCAGCGCCAGCACCTGCGCCTTGCACGCCGAGGCCAGCCGGCCGCCCTGGATGGCGGAGAGGTGCTTGCGCACCGTGTTCATGTCCTGAATCGGTGCGCCGCAACGCAGCAGTTCCCTGGTCGTAGCCTTCAGTTCGTCCATGCCTATGCCTTCGACAGGCAGGCTCAGAAGGCTGGATCCGCCACCGGAAATCAGCGCTAGCAACAGATCGCTCGCACCCAGGGTTTTGGTGCGGCGCAGAATCTCCTGCGCCGCCTTTTCTCCGCTTTCGTCCGGAACCGGGTGGCCCGCCTCTATGACCTTGATCCTGTTCGTCAGCAGACCATGCCGGTAGCGCGTGATCGCAAGACCGGTCAGCGGCGCGGCGGAAGGCCACTGCTGTTCGACCGCGAGCGCCATGGCGGCGGCGGCCTTGCCCGCGCCGACCACCAGGGTCTTGCCTTGGGGCGGCTGCGGCAGGTGCGGCGGCAGAATCTTCTGCGGATCGGCTGCGCCGACTGCGGCGTGAAAACTTTCAATGAGCAGTGCGCGCTTATCCATCACCGATTCATCATGTCCATCGCGCCTTTGAACAGAGCGCTGTCCGTGTGTGCAAGCTTTTCGAGCACAGTGAGATGGTTGCATCCGGGCATAGGTATATCGCCGGAAAAAGCATAACGCCAGGTCCTGGCTATCAGCGCATTCTGGCGCTTGAATTCGTCGCTTTCGTCGCCTCCGACTGCCGTATATAGCGGTGCGGTAGTGGCGGGCGGGAGGCGTTCGGGGCCCACGCCCTTCTCTTTTAACCCTCTGACGGCCCCGGCCAC
>JAENXP010000421.1 GCA_016649475.1 Burkholderiales bacterium
TTAACAGCTAACTCGAGGGGTTCATCATGAATGCATTTACGAGCAAAGTCCTGCGCTGCGGGGCACAAACCAAGGGGCATGCGCCCGCATCGATCGCCGTTGCATCTGCCTTGGCGAACAGCAAGCGCATACTGGCGGGCACGGTCACAATCCTGGCGGCGACGTTGACGGGCCCGGTTTGGGCCGGGAGCCTGGATTGCGCCAAGCATCTGCAGGCTGCGGAGGCCGCTATCGACAAGGTGGCCGAAGACATGAAAGGCATGGAAATGATGGCCAAAAGCCAACTGGCCGATGTGGACGCGCTGCTGAATGTCGCCAGGAAGTTTGCGACCGACTCGCATCACGATTGCGATCAGCCGCGCGCAGATCTGGACCGGGCCCGCGGCATAGCCCAGGCCGACGCGGCCAAGGGCTATGCCATTGCTGCCGACATGCTGCATTGGCAATACATGAAGCCGATGACCGGTTCGTCTTCCATGACCGGCATGCAGCACGGTGCTTCCTCCGGGAATACGGCAATGCCTGTAGCGCACGATCACTCGGCGCACGCACACACCATGTCCGCGTCCAGCGATACGAACAAGCCCATGGTGCACGACCATGCGGCGCACGCGCACGGCACGTCTATGGGAAAATAGGCTCCTGCCGGACCGGCTGCGCTTCTACAGGCGTTTGGGGGTTTCGGGTGCGTGAGCGCCCGGACCCGCCGGCATTGCGTAATTCGATAATTCAGACTGGAGCGGCATTGCGCACTTCCCATCTGCTGTTCCCCGGTATTCTCGCCTTATTCGCGGCACTTTCGACCCTTCCGGCCGCGGCCGGTGCGGCGCCATCGGTGCCGGCGCAGTGGCAAGAGCCTTCCATTCCCTGCACCGCGCCGGGGGCGGTGGTCCTGGGCCGGGACCTTGACGGGGACGGGGACCCGGATGAAATCGAAATCCATCTGGAGATAGACGAAATCCAGGAAGAGGTTTATCCAGGGCAGTACGAAACATTCTGGGTCTTCTCGCCGCCGGGCGAGGCGATGTGCTCGCCCGCACGGGCGCCCAGCCCGACCATCCGTGTGGAGGAAGGGGACCATGTGCGCATCGTTATGCACAACACGCACTACTTCCCCCACACCATCCACGTACACGGCACCATACATCCCAACGCCGTCGACGGCGTGCCGATGGTCACTCAGGCGCCGACCCGGCCCGGCGGGGAATTCGCGTACGAATTCGTCGCCAAGCACCCCGGCACCTTCTGGTACCACTGCCATGTGCATCCTGACGTGCATGTGCCGATGGGCCTGGCCGGAATGCTCGTCATTGAGCCGAACCGGCGCGAGAACAACTTCCGCCATCTCATTGTCGGTGCGGGCCGGATTCCGGACCCGGCACGGGCTGTGCGGGAAGCGGGGTACACCAAGGAGTACTCGCTGGTGTACTCGGACCTCGATGACCGCCTCAACCGCATCGTCTCGACGACCCAGGACCCGCGCGAAATAGAGCGGCGCATGCATCGGGACTATGATTCAACCCAGCGGCAGCCGAACATCTTCCTGCTGAACGGGCGGTCCTTCCCGTTCACGCTGCGCGACACGCCTATCGAGGTAAAGCCGGGAGACCGGGTGCTTCTGCGCATCCTCAACGCCGGTGCGCGCACGCTTGCGCTGCATCCCCACGGACACCACCCCATACTGCTGGCGCAGGACGGCTACGACGTGCCTGCCGCCATGCGCTACGCCAGGGACGTGTTTACCGTCAGCCCGGCGCAGCGTATCGATCTGGAACTGCGCGCGGGCAGCGACGACATCCATGCCTCGGGGGAAGGGGTGTGGTTGTTCCACGACCACACCGAGCAGGCGGTTACCAACAACGGTATCGGCCCGGGCGGCGATCTGACCATGATCATCTACGACTCGTTCATGGGCAAGGACAAGCTGCCCAAGGTGGCCACCAGCCTGAAGCAGTTCTTCAATCCGGACTATTACCGCGGTAAAGTGCCGGTCTTCGACCCTTCCATCTTCCACACCGCGCCGGGGGAGTACCCGCAGGGCGCGAGCGGCGGCGATAGTGCGGGGAAGGCACCCTATCCCGTGCGGCGCGACATTACCGTTGCATCCGACGAGGCACATGAACTGGCAGAGCACCGGATCATCGCCAAATCCTGCGCGCAACCGCGCGGCTCGCGCCGTATCCACGTCAAGGAGGGAGCGCAATACGCCCGTCCGGGGGAGGTGTACGGCTTCGAGCCCAGCGAGATACGCGCCGGGCGCTGCGAAGAGGTGGAACTGGTTCTGGAGAATACCGATTCGGTGCGTCACGACATGATGATTCCGGGCCTGGACCCGATGTTCGCCCTCGATTTCACCGGCCCGGGGACGCGTACCATCCGCTTCGTCACCCCCGACGAGGACATCACGCTGCCGTTTCACTGCCACGTCCCCGCGCACGAAAAGATGGGCATGCTGGGTGCGCTGGTCGTCGGCAAAGGCGCCGCCCCCAAGGCCGCGCAGGCAAACCAGCAGGGTCCTTTGCACGAAGGAATCGGCACGGTGATTTCGACCGACCTGCGCAAGGGGCGTATCGTCATCGACCACAAGGAAATCCCGGGTTTCATGGCGGCGATGACCATGAGCTACGCGGTGAATCCGGCCACCCTGCTGCAGGGATTGAAAGCGCGCGAGGAGGTTCGCTTTACCATAGACGATGAGCAAAGGGCCATCGTAAAGATCGTGCCGCTAAAATAGTTGCTCTCTGCGCGGTCGCCCCACGCCTGTCAGGATTCCCGCAAACTTGATGTAACCCGCATTGAAATCGGCCGGGCGCAGGCGCAATATTCTACGGGCGCGTTGCCCGGCGGCGCTAAATGCGCTGCAAACCGCCGCCATCGAATCAACGCGCGAAAAGAGGCGGGATTGAATTTCCTGTCGTTACATCAGCGCGATCGACGGTCCGCCGCAGTCTGGGGTTGTACGATATCCAGGCGCTTGTTTGCGTGCATAATGCCTGCATAGCAGGGCTTTGTATCCACCCATTTCCAGGGAGCGACAGCCATGACATTGCGTGTTGCACTGGTGGATGACCACCGACCGTTTCGCGAACGGCTCCGCGCACTGCTTGAGGAAAACCCGACCATCGAGATCGTGGCCGAAGCCGGCAGCGGGCAGGAGATCCTCGATATTGCGCTGACGACCGAGATGGACGTGGTCTGCATGGATATCAGCATGCCGGGCATGAATGGGATCGAGACCACCCGGCGGCTGCTTGCCGTCAGACCGGGGGTCAGGGTAATCGGACTGTCCGCCTATGCGGGCGCGCATTATGTCCGGGGGATGCTGGATGCCGGCGCCGTAGGCTACTTTGATTTCTCGGGAAATCTGGATACCGCCATTGCGATACGCACTATCGTCATCAAAAACGGCGTGGCTTATGTCCAGGCCGGCGCCGGTATTGTGGCGGATAGTGTTCCCGAGAAAGAACACCAGGAAA
>JAENXP010000452.1 GCA_016649475.1 Burkholderiales bacterium
GATCTTCCCAGGCGCGCTCAAAGCTACAGCGTCGACGAGGTATTGTCGGCCGTTGCCACGCTGCATCCGGCGATCGAAGTGCCGGATTCGCGCTACACCGACTTCACCCGCGTGGGCGCGCCGCAGCTGATTGCGGACGTGGCCTGCGCCTGCTGGTTCGTGATCGGCCCGGAGACGCGCGCCGACTGGCGCGCAGTCGATCTGGCGCGGCACGGCGTCGTGGCCTACCGCAACGGCGCGCTCGCCGGTCAGGGATCGGGCGCGAACGTGCTGGGCGACCCGCGCGCCGCGCTCGCCTGGATCGCCAACGAACTGTGCGCTTACGGCGAGGGCCTGCGCGCAGGCGAAGTGGTGATCACCGGCACCTGCCTGACGCCGCTGCCGGTGTCCGCGGGCGACAGCGTCAAAATGGACTTCGGCGAGTTCGGTACACTGGAAGTGGGGTTTGGCTGATAGGCTCCGCCATGCCAAAGAATGGCGTGCCTATTGATTCTCCCGGCAGCGCCGGTCACGTCAATCGCTTGCTTGTCGCGAAGGGTCTGCGCGCGTTCGGCGACGGCTACGTGAGCCTGCTGCTGCCGCTGTATCTGCTGGAACTCGGTTTCAGCCCTTTGCACGTGGGCATTATCGCCACCACCACCCTCGTGGGTTCGGGCGTGCTCACGCTGGCGGCCGGGCTGCATGCCTGGCGCTATCACTATCGCAGCCTGCTGCTCGCCGCATCGGCGCTGATGGCAGCCACGGGTCTGGGGTTCGCCCTGCTCACCGACTTCTGGCCGCTGCTGCTGGTCGCGCTGGTGGGAACCCTGAATCCCTCGAGCGGGGATGTCAGCGTGTTCCTGCCCCTGGAGCATGCCGTGCTCTCGCGCATGGTGAGCGATCGGCAGCGCACGGCGACATTTGCGCGCTACAGCCTCGTGGGCTCCCTGCTCGCTGCGGCGGGATCGCTCGCGGTTGCGCTCCCTGCAGCGCTGGTTAGCGTGAGCGGCATGACTTCCGCGCATGCCATGCAGGCGATGTTTCTGCTGTATGCACTGATCGCCTGTGCCTCCGGCCTCGTCTATCGTGGCCTGCCGAAGGTGCTCGCGACCGAGCTTAGGCAAGCGATGGCGCCGCTGCAGCAATCTAAAAGAAGGGTGTACACGCTGGCGGCGCTGTTCAGCCTCGATGCGTTCGCCGGCGGCTTCGTGGTGCAGTCCATGGTGGCGCTGTGGCTGTATCAGCGCTTCGGCATGTCGCTAGCGACGGCGGGGGTGGTGTTCTTCTGGACCGGCGTGCTCACCGCGGCATCCTATCTCGTCGCGGTGCGCATCGCCGGCCGCTTCGGGCTGGTGAACACCATGGTGTATACGCACATTCCGTCCAGCGTCTGTCTGATCCTGCTGCCTTTCGCGCCCGACCTGGGCTATGCGATCGCGCTGCTGTTCCTGCGCAGCGCGCTGTCGCAGATGGACGTGCCGACGCGCAGTTCCTACGTGATGGCGATCGTGACGCCCGCGGAGCGGCCGGCCGCCGCGAGCATCACCTCGGTGCCGCGCAGCCTCGCCTCCGCATTAAGCCCTTTCCTCGCGGGCTGGATGCTGGGCGCATCGACCTTCGGCTGGCCGCTGCTGGTCGCAGGCGGTGTGAAAATCGTCTACGACCTGCTGCTGCTTGCGATGTTCAGGAAGATACGACCGCCGGAAGAGGAAATCTAAGGTTGAAAATGAGGGGATACCTCCCCTCATACTCCCCTAAGTCGGAGGCCATTTCGGTAATTCTGAAATGGCCTCTTAGACGCTATTTGCAAATTTGCGCAATCGTCCGCCCCATTGAAGCGGCGCGCCGCCGCCGCGTCTACAGTTTCTTTTGCAGGACCTTGGAGCGCCGCTGCAGGTTGTAGAGCGATTTCTTCGGCTCGGGCAGCGCCTTGGCTGCGACCTCGGTGTAGCCGCGCTCGACGAACCACTGCGCCGAGCGCGTGGTCAGCACGAACAATTTCTTGTAGCCGAGCTGGCGCGCTTCCACCTGGCCGTGCTCGAGCAGCTTTTCGCCGTAGCCGCGCCCCTGGTATTCGGGCCGCACCGCGAGCGCCGCCAGTTCCGCCGCCTTGCCCGCGAGCGGGTAGAGCGCGGCACAGCCCACGATGACGCGGTCGTGTTCGATCACGAAAAAGCTATGCACTTCGCGCTCCAGCAGTTCGCGTCCACGGTAGACCAGCGTGCCTTCGGTCTCCAGCGGTTCGATCAGCTGCAGGATGCCGCCGATGTCGTCGATGCTGGCCGGGCGCAGGCGCTCCAGCCTGTCGGCGGTGATCATGCTGCCCGAACCGCCGTGGGTAAAGAGTTCCAGCAGCAGGGCGCCGTCCACCTTGTGCGACACCACGTGCGCCCGCGCCACGCCGGCGCGCACCGCCTCCACCGCGTGGGTCAGGTACAGCCGCGTATCCTCGCTGAGGTTCTTGCCCTGCGCCAGCAGCAGCTCGGCTTCCTGCGCCGAGAGTTCCGGCATCAGGCGGCCGCGTGCGTCCTCCACCGGAGCGTCGCTGAGGAACACCAGCTTGGCCGCCTGCAGCGCCTTGGCGATGGCCACGGCAACGTCCTCCATCGACAGGTTGAACACCTCTCCGGAGGGCGAATAGCCGATGCTGGAAATGATGACCAGATCATCCGCTTCGAGGCAGGACTCGATCGCCGCGGTATTCACTTTGCGCACGCTGCCGGAGTATTGCAGATCGACGCCGTCGAGCACGCCCATGGGCTGGGCGGTAATGAAGTTGCCCGACACGGTGTTGATCGCGGCGCCTGCCATGGGCGTGTTGGGCAGGCCCTGCGACAGTAGCGCGTCGAGCTCGACGCGCAGCATGCCGGCGGCTTCCTTTACGCATGCGAGCGCCACCGCGTCGGTGATGCGCACCCCGGCGTGGTAGCGCGATCGCTCGCCGCGCTGCTTCAGTTGCGCTTCGATCTGCGGGCGCGAGCCGTGCACCAGCACCAGGCGTATGCCGGTGCTGCGCAGCAGGTTGATGTCCTGAGTGAGCACGCCGAACTTGCCGTCGGCGACGACTTCGCCGCCGAAGGCGATGACGAAGGTCTTGCCGCGAAAAGCGTTGAAATAGGGCGCCGCAGAGCGGAACCAGGCGACGAACTGGCTATGGACATTGGTCGGCATGCGTGGCAACCGGGGGCGAAAACACCATTCTAAGGCTTTGCCGCCGGCTTCCCAAGTTCGTTGCGGTGAGGTTGCTCTGACGCCGGGCCCGGGACCGTCCCCGCGACCGCCCTCAGGCGACGCGGAAGTTTCGCA
>JAENXP010000747.1 GCA_016649475.1 Burkholderiales bacterium
GAATTCGCGAGCAAGCTCGCTCCTACGAACCCCACGCCACGCGAGCTGGTGAATGTCGAATTCGCGAGCAAGCTCGCTCCTACGAACCCGACCCCTGCCTCACCCCTGCCACGGTTTTTTGCTTGCGTTCCGGCCAAATTGGCCTATAAAGAATAAATGTTCCCCAGGGCTCCGGCGCCGGGGATATTTTTTTCCAGGCTCTGGATCCCGACCCAAACAGTCCCGATAGCGCGTGATTCCTGACTCATTTAAACGCGATTTGCTCAATCGCATCGATATCGTCGAAATCATTCAGCGCCATATGCAGCTGAAAAAGGCGGGGGCCAATTTCAGCGCCTGCTGCCCTTTCCATAACGAAAAATCGCCCTCGTTCACCGTCAGTCCGTCCAAGCAGTTCTACCACTGCTTCGGCTGCGGCGCGCACGGCGACGCCATCGGTTTCCTGATGGAATATTCCGGCCTGGGCTACATCGAGGCGCTGAAGGAGCTGGCGGCGGGCGCGGGCATGACCCTGCCCGAATTCGAACCGCGCTTCGGCAAGAAGAAGGAAGAAACCGGCCCCGATCTATACGAGTTGATGCAGCGTGCGACGCAGTATTACCGCGAGCAGCTGAAGGCGTCGCCGCAGGCGATCGAATACCTCAAGCGCCGCGGACTGTCCGGGCAGGTCGCGGCGCATTTCGGTATCGGCTATGCGCCCGAGGGCTGGCAAAACCTGCAGGCGGTGTTTCCCGATTACGCCGACAAGAGCCTCAAGGAAGTGGGGCTGGTGATCGAAAACGACGCGGGCAAGCGCTACGACCGTTTCCGCGACCGCATCATGTTCCCCATCATCAACCAGCGCGGTTTCGTCATCGGTTTCGGCGGGCGCGTGCTCGGCGCGGGCGAACCGAAATACCTGAATTCGCCGGAGACCCCGCTGTTTGAAAAGGGGCGCGAGCTCTACGGGCTGCCGCAGGCGCGCCAGGCGATACGCGACGCCGGCCGCGTTCTGGTGGTCGAAGGCTATATGGACGTGGTGGCGCTGGCGCAGCACGGCGTGGAGTATGCGGTGGCGACGCTGGGCACGGCGACCACGCCGGTGCACCTGCAAAAGCTGCTGCGCCAGGCCGACGAAATCGTGTTCAGTTTCGACGGCGATGCGGCGGGCAGAAAAGCCGCCTGGCACGCCCTCGAAGTGAGCCTGCCGGCGACGCTGGACAACAAGACGATACGGTTTCTGTTCCTGCCCGAAGGCGAGGATCCGGACAGCTATGTACGCACCAAGGGGAAGGAAGCCTTCGAAGAACTTGCCGGGCATGCCGAGCCGCTCTCGTCCTATCTGCTCGGGCAGTTGCGTGCGCGCGTGGACACCAACACCGCCGAAGGCCGCTCGCGCCTGGTGCACGAGGCCAAGCCCCTGCTCAAGAGCGTGGCCGCGCCGAGGCTGCAGCTGCAACTGTTGAAGCAGGTGGCGGACATCAGCGGCATGACCCAGCAGGAGGTCGAGCGTTTGTGCGAGCTGCGCCGCAGCGCGCCTGCGCAGGGCGCGTGGCAGCGCCCCGCGCCGCCCAAGGTGACGCGCGCGGCGGTAAAGAGTTTTGAACTGCGCCTGCTCGAATGTGTCCTAGTCAAGCCGGCGCTTGCATCCGAGCTGTCCGCTGATATCATCCGTGGCGAAAATCCCGAGGCTCAGGCCCTGCTTGCCCTGGCCGATTACGCGCACGGCAACCCGGACGCGGGTTCCGAAGTGATGTTGATCGACCACTTTCGCGGCAGTCCGCACGAAACCCTGCTCAAGCAGGTTCGATCGGAGCTGATGGTTCTGGCGCTGTCGCCGGAGCAGGCCGAAGGGGAATTTCGCGACGCCCTGCCGCGGCTGGAGC
>JAENXP010000104.1 GCA_016649475.1 Burkholderiales bacterium
CGAATACCTGGCCCAACTGGAGGCCTTTGCCGCACAGGGCCCTATGCCCCGCGTGCGCGCCCTGCACCTGCCTCCGCTGCTCGACGTCCAGGACAACAAAGGCGAATTCTGCGCCCTGGAACTCGAGGACCGCTCCATCGGCCTGTCCTACGTCCTGCTCGACGATACCCTGGAGCAACTGCGCAATGGGATCGACAGCTTTGGCCTGGCCGGCGCCGACACCCTGTCTCTCGCCCGCCGCTATGTCAGCGACCGGGGTATCCTCAAGACCCTGGGTTTCGCTGCGGCCAACGCCCTGACTCGCTGCCTGTACGACCGCGCGGGATTCCGCCCTGAAGGCAGTTCCGACTCGATGGGACATCTGAATCCGCAGCCGGGCGAGCACATCGGCATGATAGGAAAATTCACACCCCTGCTGCGGCGGATCATTGAGAGCGGAGCCCGGCTTACGATAGTCGAATTGAAGCCGGAACTGGCCGGCGAGCAGGACGGCTACCGCGTGACGCTGGACGCCGGGGAACTTGCCGACTGCGCCAAGGTGGTCTCTACCAGCACCTTGCTCCTCAACGACACCATGGACCGCATGATCGCTTGCTGCCGCAACGCCCGCTGGTTCGCCATGGTCGGACCGAGTGCGGGTTGCCTGCCTGACGCGCTCTTCGCCCGGGGCGTGACTTTGCTCGGAGGAAGCTGGATCAATGACCCGGAGGGCTTCACTGCTGCATTGACGATCGGTGAATCTCTTAGTACCCATGCCAGCAAGTTTGCACTGACCGCCGGCACCTATCCGGGATTCGATGCGCTGCTGGCGCGTGCTTCCCGATCTGGGAACTAGCGATATGGACCTTAGCACTGCTCAGGAAGTGCTCGACGCGGCGCTGACGCTGATCCATACGCGCCAGCACGCTTCGCCCAAGCGGCTGGGTGAACCGGGTCCGGATCCCGGGCAAATCGAGATGATCCTCGGTGCAGCGGGCGCGGCGCCGGATCACGGGCGTCTGAACCCCTGGCGCTTGATTGTCATCCCCCCGGAGCGGCGCCATCTCCTGGGCGCGGCTTTTGCGGAGGCGCTGGTCGAACGCGATGGCGATGCGACCGAGGTGCAGAAGCAGGAGGCGATGGCGAAGGCTCACCGCGCTCCTTTCCTGGTTCTGGTGGTTGTGCGCCTCGATCCCGCGCTGGGTGATACACATCCGCAGGAGCGCATCGTTTCCGCGGGTTGCGCGGTGCAGAATATGCTGCTCGTCGCCCACGCGATGGGCTACGGCGCTGGGCTGGCCAGCGGCAGGGCGCTGTACTCGCGGCAAATGCGCCTGCTATTCGGACTGCGCGCGGATGAACAGCCGCTTTGCTTTCTGAGCGTGGGTACGGTAAGCAAAAGCAAGTCTTCGCGGCCCAGGCCGCTTATATCCGACTACACTTCCACCCTATAGCGCGCGCCGGTCCGTGGCAGGCAAGAGCGCCGCAGGCCATGCAGGGCGTTGCGCGGCTGTGGCATACTGTCAGTACGGTCTTAATCCTTCGGTCTTCAACCTGCGGGTGGGCTCATGGCAAACGATTCCGGCATACTTTCTTACGGTGCGTATCTCCCGCGGCGGCGCTTGCAGCGAAAAAGCATCGCGGCGGCCAACAGCTGGTTCGCTCCCGGGCTGCGCGGCCTGGCCAAGGGTGAGCGTGCGATGGCCAACTGGGACGAGGATACCGTGACCATGGCGGTGGAGGCGGCGCGCGACTGCCTTGCCGGACTGCCGCCGGCAGGCGTGGAACAGTTGATTCTTGCCTCGACTACCCATCCCTTCGACGACCGGCAGAATTCGGCCATCGTCGCCAACGCGATGCATCTCGCATCTGCTCTGGGCGTGCTCGATGTCACCGGCAGCCAGCGCGCCGGCACCTCGGCGCTGATCAGCGCACTTGCCGGCGGACGCAAGTCGCTGGTCACGGCGAGTGAGCACCGGCTTGCCAAGGCAGCGAGTCCGCAGGAGATGCACTACGGCGACGGTGCTGCGGCGCTGTTGGTCGGGCGCGGCGCGCCGATTGCGCGTCTGGTCGGCTCGCACAGCGAGACCGTGGATTTCGTGCACCAGTTCCGTTCCAGCGAGCGCGCCCACGACTACGCCTGGGAGGAGCGCTGGATCCGCGACGAGGGCTACATGAAACTCGTGCCCGCGGCGTTGGCGGCGTTGTTCAAGGCGACTGGTGTCGCGCCGGCTGCAGTCACGCATTTTTGCCTGCCGTGCACGCTGCCGCGCGTGGTGCCCGGCGTAGCCAAACGCGCCGGCATTGCGGAGAGCGCGGTGCGCGACAATCTTGCCGCGGTCTGCGGCGATACCGGCGCCGCGCACGCTTTGGTGATGCTGGCGCAGGCGCTGGCGCAGGCGAAGGCGGGCGACCTGATCGCCGTCGCCGCGTTCGGGCAGGGTTGCGACGCGCTGCTGTTCGAGGTTACCGACGCGATAGCAGCGCTGCCGCCGCGCGGCGGCGTGGACGGCGCGCTGGCGCGGCGCAAGGAGGAGTCGAACTACCTGCGCTTTCTCGCTTTCAACGACCACATCACGCTGGAGCGCGGTATGCGCGCCGAGGCTGACAAGGGAACCCCGCTGACGACGCTCTATCGCAACCGCGACATGATTACGGGTCTCATCGGCGGGCGCTGCCGCAGTTGCGGCACCCTGCAGTTTCCGCGCGGGCGCTATTGCGTAAATCCGAAGTGCAACGCCCTCGACAGCCAGGACGACCAGCCGTTCTCCGACACGCGCGCGAAAGTGATGTCCTACACCGGGGATGTACTGACCTACAGCGCCGACCCGCCCGCTTACTACGGCATGATCGAGTTCGACGGCGGCGGGCGCATGATGGCTGATTTCACCGACCTCGACGAGGGCAAGGTCGAGGTGGGGATGCCGATGCGCATGATGTTCCGCATCAAGGAGAACGATACGGCGCGCGGCTTCGTGCGCTATTTCTGGAAGGCGGCGCCTATTGTGTAGTGGTCCGCTGCAAAATACGTTTTGCGACGGCCGACATAGGGGAGTATGAGGAGATGCATCCCCTCATATCGAACTTGACATTGAAAGGTGCCGGAGCCCGACAAGGAGATCGAAATGGCAACTGGAATTCGCGACAAAGTGGCAATCCTCGGCATGGGCTGCTCGAAATTCGGCGAGCGCTGGGACCGCAATGCCGAAGACCTGATGGTCGAAGCGTTCGAGGAGTGCCTGCAGGACGCCGGCGTCGAGCGCAATCAGATCGAGGCCGCCTGGTTCGGCACTGCGATCGAAGAGCAGCATGTGGGCAAGTCCGGCGTGCCGCTGGCGATGACGCTGCGCCTGCCCTACATTCCGGTGACCCGGGTCGAGAACTACTGCGCTACCGGCACCGAGGCGTTTCGCGGCGCGGTCTACGCGGTCGCCTCCGGCGCGGTGGATATCGCGCTCGCGCTGGGGGTGGAGAAGCTCAAGGACACCGGCTACGGCGGGCTGCCGCAGCGCGGCCGCGGCGGGCTGAACAACATGTTCTGGGCGAATATCTCGGCGCCGGGATCGTTCGCGCAGCTGGCGGCCGCCTACCGCGCCAAGCACCATGTCGACGCCAAGGACCTGAAGCGCGCGATGGCGCATATTTCGGTCAAGAGCCACGACAACGGTGCGCTGAATCCGAAGGCGCACCTGCGCAATAAAATCACCGAAGACGACGTGATGAACGCGCCGATGATCGCCGATCCGCTGGGGTTGTACGACTGCTGCGGCGTGTCCGACGGCTCGGCCTGCGCCATCGTGACCACGCCCGACATCGCGCGCGGTCTGGGCAAGAAGGATCTGGTCGGTGTCAAGGCGGTGCAGCTCGCCGTGTCCAATGGCCAGGAAGTGCAGTTCGGCGAGTGGGACGGCTCCTACTTCGCCACTACGCGGGTGGCGGCGGCGCGCGCCTACAAGGAAGCCGGCATCGACGATCCGCGCAAGCGCATCTCCATGTTCGACGTGCACGATTGCTTTTCGGTCACCGAGCTGGTGACCATGGAGGACCTGGGCATCTCGCAGGAGGGCAAGGCCATCGGCGACGTGCTCGACGGCTTCTACGATGCCTCCGGAAAAATCCCCTGCCAGATCGACGGCGGCCTCAAGTGTTTCGGCCATCCGATCGGCGCCTCGGGGCTGCGCATGATCTACGAGATGTACCTGCAACTGAACGGCCGCGCAGGTGAGCGCCAGCGCCCGGACCCGGTGCTGGGCATGACCCACAACCTCGGCGGATTTCCCAGCCAGAACGTTTCCGCGATTACCATCGTCGGGCGCTACGGCGCCTAGGAATTCGTTGCAAAATTAGTTTTGCAACGGGCTGATCTAGCGAGCATGAGGGGAAATTTCCCCTCATGCTGATACGAACTCCGGGCGCGTACTCACCGGGCGCGCGCTGCGCAACCCGCTACCGCGCATAGCGGGACCAGGCCGTTTGCCGGAGCGCGAGCCCTCCTCTGGCACGCCGCGCTCGATGCCAGTGTATTCCGCGTTCCTCCCACTAGCCTGCCTGCACCTCGATGTACTCGACAGGCGAGAATTCCTGCTCTCGTCGCCCTACCGTCACGCGCCAGCACCGTAGGTGCAATCTCCAGTGTGTACATCGACCCAATGGAAAAAACACTGTATTCACGAAATCGACAAACAACGCAATACTGGCGTCACTGGATGCAGACATCCAGTTTTACGCAAGATCGGCATTAGAGATTAAGCAGCTTCGTTATTCTGGCCAAGGTACCTTTCGAGCACAAAGATACCTTAGGTTATTGCTCTAGATTTCCGCTGTTGTGCGCGCCCCTTATGCCGGGCGTACCTGATGCGGGCTGGCAGTGACCACTTTCGATCCGGGGTTTGAAAGGTGTCTTGACCAGAGTGACGAAGCGAATGATGGGTGACCGGCTGAATTCCAGCCGCCACGCGCCAGCAGGGTAGGCGCAATCTCAAGTGTGTATATCGGCTCAATGGGAAAAACACTGTATTCACGGAATCGACAAACAAGGCAATACTGGAGTCACTGGATGCAGACATCCAGTTTTACACAGGGTTGGCATTAGAGATTAAGTAGCTTCGTTATTCTGGCCAGGGTACCTTTCGAGCACAAAGATACCTTTAGGTTATTGCTCTAGATTTCCGCTGTTGTGCGCGCCCCTTATGCCGGGTGTACCTGATGCGGGCTGGCAGTGACCACTTTCGATCCGAGGTTTGAAAGGTGTCTTGACCAGAATGACGCAGAGAATGAAAGGTGACTGACTGAATTCTAGTGCGCAAAGGGAGGTAAATATATCGATGAAACTTCCGACAGTACGACCCCAAAAGCCGGCAACTAAAGGCCGGCACACGTCACGGTAACGTGATGAAATTTGGCCACAGTCTTGTGGCAATACAGCAAAGCCCTGCGTTTATCGCGGGGCTTTGCTTTTGTGGGGAAGGTGTGGAGACCAGACAGGCCCGCACCATCGGAATCTTTCATCGTGCATCCACTGCGCCCTGGCAGCGGAGATCCGCGTAAATTGCGTAAGCTTGAAATTCTTGCTGCAGCCTGGCTGGCGCGGCTGCAGTGACCGGCTGCAGTGACCGGCTGCAGCGGGTACGGCCAATTGCATCTTGGGGTCCTCGGGGGCTGCACGCAGGATGTTTGGATGCGCCGTTCATCCTGGCCTGGCGCAAATCAATACGATGGCGGACCCGAAGTCGCGTAAGTCGGTCTTAGAGTTCATTTCAAAATGAGGGGATACATCCCCTCATACTCCCCTATATTGGCCTGTTGCAAAATTCATTTTGCAACAGGTTCTTAGGTATTCGCAATGGGCGCAAGCGCGCATTGAGCGCATGGTCCGGGCCGCGGCCCGATCAGGGCCCAGAGTGATATCGGGGCGCACGAGCGGCGCCGCGGAAATCAGCGCAGCGCCTGCTGCTGCTTCAATTTGGTCCAGAACTTCGCCGTTTCGCGCACCGCATCCCACCACTCTTCGTTGCTCATCGCGCTCTCCCAGATACCGCCGTTGCTCAAACCGGTTGAAGAGCCAGTTCTGCGGCGGCGACGAAAGTGCTCGAAGACAATGTTCCCCACTCCGGCCCGCGCACACCTGTGAATCTGGCGAAATCCTTTCCGGCACTCCTGATCGGTCGTCACTGTTTGCACCAACCTTGATGCACACTTTAGTATTTCGGCCGTCGCAATGCACGGGGGTATAACCCGTATTCGCGCGGCGCACATACCCGAATGAACCCTGGGTTGGAAACCGGAATGCGAAGACAGTAGACGCGAGGGACTTCAGCGTGGGATTGCGTTGTGCGCGCTCGAGGGGACAGCAAAATTCCGCGGCGTCCATGTCACCGGGCCGGCGCCGCCGCACGGTACGCGATGGAAGCAACAGATCGGGGGCAGGCTATTCGGGTTTGCGCCGGCGGCGCTCGGCGGTTAAATCGATTGCAGGCTACTGGCGCGCCGCGAGAGGCGCGCTCGCCGTTTGAGACAGCGAGCGTCGAGTTACGCGTCGCCCAGGTCCATGGAGATCGAAATCGAATCGCCCATGTGCCCGAAGTCATTGGCATCCTCGAATCGCTGATGCGACGAGACCGAAAATTCGAACTCGGTTTCTTCCATTTCGGGTATTTCTGAGAGGGAATACTCAGCGCGGAACTTCTTCATAACGCCTCCTGTCAACTCGGTTCATCTGACTGCTTTGATATGGCGACTGCGTCGTTCGTCTCGGTCGGGGTGTCTCCCGCTGCAGCGAACCACGAACCCAGTCTAGCCATAGGCGTTTGGCTGCGCAGCCAGACAAAACCCGCATTCGGCCAGGGTAAATCACTTATGTGAGGCGCTAAGGGCTGTAGAGCGGCCGGGTGAGTGCCCGCTACCCGGTGCCAGGCGCGTCAGTAGCGCGCGTTCCCCGGGGTGCGCGGGAACGGAATCACGTCGCGTACATTCGACAGCCCGGTGATATAGGACACCGTGCGCTCGAAGCCCAGCCCGAAGCCTGCGTGCGGCACGCTGCCGTAGCGGCGCAGGTCGCGATACCAGCCGTAGTGGCTCTTGTCCAGTTTTGCCTCGTCCATGCGCGCATCGAGCGCCGCGAGGCGGTCTTCGCGCTGGCTGCCGCCGACGATTTCGCCGATGCCGGGCGCGAGCACGTCCATCGCCGCCACCGTCTTGCCGTCGTCGTTGAGGCGCATGTAGAACGCCTTGATCTCCTTGGGATAATTCATCAGCACCAGGGGCCCGCCTACGTGTTTTTCGGCAAGGTAGCGCTCGTGTTCGGATTGCAGGTCCATGC
>JAENXP010000075.1 GCA_016649475.1 Burkholderiales bacterium
CACGGCGACGCGGTGGCATACAACGCCCTGCAGCAAGGCGGCATGTTCAACCGTTCAAGCCCGAACAAGGGGCTCGCGCGGCCGCTCATCGTCGAGGGCGAGAGCGGAGTGGCTTTCCACCACAGCGATTTCTCCCTGAGCTTCAGCCTGGTGCGGCGCAATTACACCGACGTGACGAGGCTGTGGAATCCGCGCAGCGACAAATTCGGCCGATTGGTGCTTGAGTGGGCGTACTGACCCGCCACGGCAGATTGGCAGTTGCGGGAGTTTGCGCCTAGGGATTTGCCGCAGGCGAGTTTTCTTCAGGAATCGACGCCGCGCAAGGCGGCGTCAGGCGCTTGCTCACGCGCCGGATTTCCACGCCTTCCGGCGAAGGTTCGACCGCGAAGCCGAGCGCGCGCATGAAATGCAGCATCGGCGCATTGCTGGCGAGGACGTCGCCGATCATGGTCTCGATTCCCGCCGCGGCGGCGTTGTCGATCAGGTTCAGTATCAGCGCGCGGCCGATGCCGCGGTGCTGCCAGGCATCGGCCACCGCGAGTGCGAATTCGCAAGTCCTGTTGTCCTGGCGCAGAACGTAGCGGGCGACGCCGATCTGCTCTTCCTTGCCCTCCAGCATGAATGTTGCGATCAGCGCCATGTCGCGCGCGTAGTCGATGCGCGTGATCGCTTTGAGGCGCTCGGGTGAGGTGTACGAGCCTGCGCTGAACAGGCGGTTGTAACGCGTCTCGGCGGACCAGCTCCGCACGAAATCGGTTTCGATATCGATATCTTCCGGCCGCATCGGCCGGATGCTGATCGCCTGGCCGTAAATGGGCGAATACGAAGACGTCAGTTTCGCCAGGTAATCCGATTCCGTTTTTGAGTCCATGTCATTCGCATTCATTATCCATTGGGGCGGGCTGCGGATGCAGATGCAGCCCCGTCATATGCAAGGGGAAGTCCGGTACCCGATTGCGCGGAAGCATTGCCGCTGCCGGCCCGGTCGATCAGGTTTTCGAATGCAAGGAGCGCGCGCCGGCGCGCATCGGGGTCGCCAAAAAGGCGCGTATCGAGCTGCGCTCCGGCGTAAATGGCGCAGATTTCGAATGCCAGTTGTTCCGGATCAGATTCAGCGGGCAATTGACCTGCGTCTATGGCCATGCGCACCGCGCGGGCCAGCGTTTTGCGAAGTTCGCGCAGGCTTTGAGAGATCAGTTCCCTGACCGGGCCGGGGCAGTCGTCGAATTCATAGGCCGCCGCCGTCAGAATGCAGCCACCCGGCAATTTCGCGGTGCCGGTCCATTCGAGCCAGTTTTCCACGATGGCGCGCAGCCGCGGCAAGCCTGGCGGCTCCTGCATCGCAGGCTGGAACACCAGATCGGAATACAGCTGCCGCACACCTTGTATGACTGCGAGCTGCAGGCCTTCTTTGGAGCGGAAGTGGGCGAACAAGCCGCTCTTGGACAAGCCGCTGCGCTCGGCGAGCGTGCCTATGGTCAGTCCGGACAGGCCAAGCTGGCTTGCGATGGACAGTGCCTGTTCCAGTATGGCCGTGCGGGTTTTCTGGCCTTTGCGCATAAGCGAATAATAGCACGAACGTTCGCATATGCAAGAAGTGCTTCAGAGTGCAGGAAAACCAGGTGCACGGGCATCTATCTGCCGCTGCAGTCTATCCGCGCAATCTATCTAACTGGATGAATCAATGGCATAAAGGTGCAGTAAATTGCGGACCATGATGCGCCCGAAGCGCGATATTCGAAAGAGGAGCCGAGGGTAGGGCGAAGGCGGAATGCAGGTCTAGCGGCAACTGGACCCCGCGCCGCCGCCAGGCATACGCCCCGCAGGGCTCACATATTGGGATAGTTCGGCCCGCCGCCGCCCTCGGGGACGATCCAGTTGATGTTCTGCGTCGGGTCCTTGATGTCGCAGGTCTTGCAGTGCACGCAATTCGCCGCATTGATCTGCAGTTTGTCGCTGCCGTCGTCGCCTTTGATGAACTCGTAGACACCGGCAGGGCAATAGCGCTGCTCAGGCCCCGCGTACAGGGCGAGGTTGACGTTCACCGGGACGGTTTCGTCCTTGAGCGTCAGGTGGCAGCGCTGGTTTTCTTCGTGATTGACATTGGAAATGAACAGGGATCCCAGCTTGTCGAAGCTGATTTTGCCGTCGGGTTTGGGATAGTCGATCTTCGGGCAATCCGCGGCTTTTTTCAGCGCGCTGTGGTCGTCGTGATTGCGCAGCGTCCACGGCGCCTTGCCCTGGAATATGAAAGTGTCCAGCGCCGAATACGCCAGCCCACCCCAGAAGCCCCAGCGGAAAGAAGGGCGGATGTTGCGCACGCGGTAGAGTTCGTCCCAGATCCAGGTATCGCGCACCTTTTGCGAATAGCCGAAGACTTCTTTGACGCCATCCTGCGCCAGCGCGTCATACACGGCTTCAGCCGCCGTCATGCCCGATTTCATCGAGGTGTGTATGCCCTTGATCTTGGCGTTGTTGAGAAACCCGGCGGTGTCTCCGACGAGCACGCCGCCGGGGAAAGTGAGCTTGGGCAGCGACTGGAAACCGCCCTCGCTGATCGCCCGCGCGCCGTAGGCGATGCGCCTTCCATCCTCGAAGAAACCGCGGATCGCCGGGTGCGTCTTGAAACGCTGGAATTCGTCGAAGGGGCTCATCCAGGGGTTCTGGTAGTCCAGGCCGACGACGAATCCCACCGCGACCTGGTTGTTCTCCAGATGGTAGAGAAATGACCCGCCGTAGGTCTGCCGGTCCACCGGCCAGCCGGTGGTGTGGACTACCAGGCCCGACTGGTGACGCTCTGGCTTGACTTCCCACAGCTCCTTGATGCCGATGCCGTAGGCCTGCGGATCGACGTTTTCGCGCAATTTGAATTTCTGCATCAGTTCTTTGGTGAGCGAGCCGCGGCAGCCTTCCGCGAATATCGTCTGTTTCGCGTGCAGTTCCATGCCGGGCTGGTAATTCTCGGTATGCTCGCCATTCTTGCCGATGCCGAGGTCTCCCGTAGCCACGCCCTTGACCGAGCCGTCTTCACGATAGAGCACTTCGGCTGCGGCGAAGCCGGGGTAGATCTCGACGCCCAGGCCCTCAGCTTGCTGTCCCAGCCAGCGGCACAGATTGCCCAGGCTGATGATGTAGTTGCCGTGGTTGTTCATCTGCGGCGGCGTGGGCAGCTTGAACGCCTTCTTTTCGGTAAGGAACAGAAAGCGATCTTCCCCCGCCGGTGTATTCAGCGGCGCCCCCAGCTCTTTCCAGTTCGGGAAGAGTTCGTCGAGCGCGCGCGGTTCGAGCACCGCGCCGGACAGGATGTGTGCGCCGATCTCCGAGCCTTTTTCGATCAGGCAGACATTGATCTCGCGGCCTTTTTCGGCCGCGAGCTGTTTCAGCCGTATGGCGCAGGCCAGCCCCGAGGGCCCGCCGCCTACGATCACCACATCGTATTCCATCGCTTCGCGTTGCATATCTACCCCCAGATTTAGGCTGCGTCGGCTGCACTAGAAGCATGCGGCAGTGCATATTCGCGCCGAGGGGAATTATAATGCGACTCCCTGTTCAGCGACACCAATAACCATGGCAGCGATGAAGCGCAAGCTGGTGCATACCGAAATCATGCCCATACGCTGGGGTGACATGGACGCCATGGGACATGTCAACAACACCGTATATTTCCGCTATATGGAGCAGGCGCGCATCTCCTGGTTCGAGGCGATAGGCGCGCGTTCTGCGGTCAAGGGGCAGGGGCCGGTCATCGTCAATGCGAGTTGCACCTTCATCAAGCAGCTGGTTTATCCGGGCGATGTCGAGATCAAGACTTATGTCGGCGAGATGGGACGCAGCAGTTTGCAGACCTACCTGGAATTGCGTCCGAGTTACGACCCGGAAAAAATTTACGCCGAGGGCGGCGCCAAAGTGGTCTGGGTGGATTACGCCAGGGAAAAATCGGTGCCGCTGCCCGATACCATCCGCAAAATTATCGGACACTGAATCATGCCAGCAGACGAGCGCCGGTCTCGATCCCGCTTTCTCGGTCCCGCTAGACGGGAGACGGTAAAGTCGCAGCGGGACCCAGCATTGTGGGAGCCCAGCCAGGCGCGCATCGCCGGCGCCAACGTGACTGCTTTCGCGCGCGCGGCAATCCGCGAATGGGGGCTGAAGTTCAATACCTATCCGGAGTTCTACCGCTGGACAGTGGATCAGCCCGAGCAGTTCTGGCCGTCGCTGTGGCAGTACGCGGCGGTCAAGGCCGCGACGCGCGGCGAACGCGTGCTGGTACACGGCGAAAGAATGCCGGGCGCGCAATGGTTTCCGGACTCACGCCTAAATTTCGCCGAGAATCTGCTGCGGCGGCGCGACCGCGCGGATGCGATGGTCTTCTGGGGGGAGGACAAGGTCGAGCAGCGCCTGTCGCACGCCCAGCTCTACGCCGCTGTCTCGCGCCTGGCGCAGGCGCTGCGCCAGGCCGGGGTACAGTCCGGTGACCGTGTAGCCGGTTACCTGCCGAATCTGCCGGAGACGATGATGGCAATGCTGGCCAGCGCCAGTATCGGCGCCATCTGGTCGTCCTGTTCGCCCGATTTCGGTGTGCAGGGGGTGCTCGATCGTTTCGGCCAGATCGAACCCAAGGTGCTGTTCGTGGCCGATGGCTACTGGTACAACGGCAAGGCTATCGACGCGCTCGCCAGGGTGGCGGAAATTGCGCATCGACTGCCCACGCTGAAGCGCGTGGTGGTGGTGCCTTATCTTGGCGCAAGCCCCGATGTTTCCGCAGTGCCGAACGCGCAGCGCCTGGCCGAATTCGTCGCGCCTTACACCGCGCGCGACATCGAGTTCGCGCAATTGCCCTTCGACCATCCGCTTTACATCATGTATTCCTCAGGCACCACCGGGGTGCCCAAATGCATAGTTCACGGCGCCGGCGGTACGCTGTTGCAGCACTTGAAGGAACATCAGCTGCACACCGACGTCAAACCGGGCGACCGGCTGTTCTATTTCACCACCTGCGGCTGGATGATGTGGAACTGGCTCGCCTCGGGCCTGGCGTCGGGCGCAACCCTGCTGCTGTACGACGGCTCGCCGTTCATCCGGCGCGGGGCGATACTGTTTGATTTCGCCGAAGCCGAGGGCATGACCCAGTTGGGCACTTCGGCCAAATTCATCGACGCCATCTGCAAGATCAATCTAAGACCGCAAGCGACCCACAATCTGATCAAGCTGCGTACGATGCTGTCCACCGGCTCGCCGCTTGCGCCGGAAAGTTTCGATTACGTCTATCGCGAGATCAAGGCCGATGTGTGTCTGTCGTCCATTTCCGGCGGCACCGACATCGTCTCCTGCTTCGTGCTGGGCAATCCGGTGCTGCCGGTATATCGCGGCGAAATCCAGTGCCGCGGCCTGGGCTTGAAGGTGGAGGTATACGACGAGCGCGGCAAGCCGGTCTGCGGGGAAAAAGGAGAGCTCGTTTGCACGCGGCCGTTTCCGTCGATGCCGATCGGGTTCTGGAACGACCCTGAAGGACAGCGCTATCACGATGCGTATTTCGCCAAGTATCCGAACGTCTGGTGCCACGGCGATTACGTCGAATTGACCGAACGCGGCGGCATGATCATCTACGGACGTTCGGACGCGGTGCTCAATCCGGGCGGCGTGCGCATAGGTACCGCGGAAATCTACCGCCAGGTGGAGCAGTTGGACGAGGTACTGGAGTCGCTGGTGATCGGACAGGACTGGAGCAAGGACGTGAGGGTAGTGCTGTTCGTAAAGTTGCGCGAGGGCCTGAAGCTGGACGATGCGTTGATCGACAAGATCAAGAACCGGATCCGCGCCAATACCACGCCGCGCCATGTGCCGGCCAAAGTGCTGCAAGTGGAAGACATCCCCCGCACCAAGAGCGGCAAGATCGTCGAACTGGCGGTGCGCAACGTGGTGCACGGCGAGACGGTGAAGAACGCCGAAGCGCTGGCCAATCCGGAAGCGCTGCAGCATTTCGAAAACCGCGCCGAATTGCAGAACTGATTTGACCAAGAGGCAAGCGGCGGCCTGCTGGCCTTGAGCGCAAAGCATGGTCGCGATCGCGACAAGCTCGACAAGGGCCGTTACATGAACAATTTCAAGAAAGCCAGGGAGCTGACCGAACGCTTCCGCAGCGAATTCGGCGGCCTCACCTGCAAGGAGCTGCAACAGCAGTTCACCGGACGGACCTACGACATGTGGGATGCCGGAGAATACAAGGCATTCGACGATGCGCGCGGCAAGCAATGCGCCCATGCCACGGGAACCGTGACCCGATGGGTCGTTGAAATGCTCTGACTGCCGTCAGGGTTCATCGAAAAATCCGGGGATACCTCGCATTATTTTGCAATGAACTCCTAGGCGCAACGGATCGCGCGAGGCCGCAGGGCAGACCTGCCGGCGCTTGGAGAAGGCATTCGACCCCGGCTGCGCGTGGGGTCGAGACAGTCCGATCAGAAGCGGCGGGCGACGCCCAGCGATACTGACCACGGGGCGGTCAACTGTCCTGAGTCCGGGACATCCGGGTCGGGATTCGCGTACTGTTTCAGCGCGACCTGGACAAATCCATAGAGTTGCCATAGCGGCGTTAGATCGTAGCTCAGGCCGGGACTGAGGTTCCAGGAATAGCCGCCCGAGGCCGGATTCGCATTGCTTCCGCTGTCGCGCGCTCGATGCTGTGCGTTCAACTGGAGCAAGCCGCTCAATGACGGGCTGATCGAACGGTGGACACCCAGATCAAGTCCCAAAATTCTCCCCGGCCGGTAGTCGTCGCGAGTGGAAACCGCAGACTGCGCCTGGGCGCTGGCAAACCAGCCCCACTCTTTTTCCGGATAGCTGCGGAAATAGTAGGCGCCGAGGATCGCGTCGGTGCTGCCGGTGCCAGGCTGGCTGGAGCGCTCCAGCGGATACGGGACCGCCGGGTCGGCAGGATCGGGCGGGCTCATGGTCTTGTCAATCGCCCCGGTGGGCAGTTTGACTCCGAAGCGAATTCCGCTTCCCGCAGTGATGCTGTGCAGATCGAACTTGTACTTTGCGACGACCCGAACGTCGCCCAGGCTGTCGAATTTCGCTTCCTGCGTGAAAGGGGCGCTTACAGATGAATCGAAAGTGTGGGAGTGGTCGCGCATCACCACCGGCACCCCCAGCTCGATATTCCAGCGCGGATTGATCGTGTACTCGGCGCCGATGTCGAGTATCTGATTGATAGTGCGCTTGTCCTCGATTTCTTCGTCGCTGCCGCTGGGCTCTTCCGGCGTTATTTTCGACGATCCCGAGCGGAACTGGTCGGCTTTCGCATAGGAATAGCGCAGGTCGATGCGCAAGCCCTCATTGCTTGCAAGGCCTTGCGTATCCCACTGCGTATTGACGGAGCAAAAGGCAGTGCCGCAGGACGCATTGGCAGTGCTTGCAAACGCCGCGAATGCGAGGGGTAGCAGGTAAAGCTTCATGGACATTCCTCGATGCAAATTTTTGATGTTCCTCACGAGACGAACCTTAGCATCTCCTCCGTGGGCCGAATATCGGTGGTGCCCACCCTTCACGAATGCGGCATAGATGGTAGCTGCTACTGCCTTTTCTGTAGTGATGGCGCAGGGTAGCGCAAACCCGGATTGGGGGGATTACCTGATAGCGATATGCGCTGCTTTGGGTACCGACAGCGTCCCGGCGCCAATCTAGAATCGGCCCACGCTTCAAATATTTCGGATGCCCCAATTCCGGCTATGTTCCGGTGCAGCCCAGGCTAATGGAAACGGTTCGATTGAAAATGAATCTAGCAACTCGCCTGCGACATCTGTTGCCGTGCGTTTTGCTATTGCTGCTTACCCCGTTTGCGCAAGCCCATGAGTCGCACGATACCGGGCATGCAGGCATGCGCGCCGAACAGCTGGCGTCAGCCGAATTCGCATCCGCCGAAGTCGTGTCCGTCACGACGCCGTGCAGGGACCACGAAGGCGGGCGCTGTTCCTGCACCAACGCCTGCCGCAACTCGCCGAACCCGGTAGAGCTGCCGGCAATCCCGGAATCACGCCTGTTTCAGCGGTGCTCCGACCCGTGTTCGGCGCACACGTGGCAGGTCCAACGTTTGGTCCGGACCTGTCTTTCGCCTGCTTGTGTCACGATCATCCTCCTTGTTTCTTCTATTGACTATTGCTCTCTCCGATTTTGTTGGCCGGAATTTTAG
>JAENXP010000797.1 GCA_016649475.1 Burkholderiales bacterium
AGCAGAAACTATTTTCTGCGATGAGAGCGAAACATTGCTCTGATTAGATTATTTTTCTATGACCGGCAAGGGTCATCAAGCAGCCCCCGGACCTCCTGACGGAGAACCGGCAGCAAATCCCTTTCGAACCAGGGGTTTTTCCTGAGCCAGGCGTTGTTGCGCCAGGAGGGATGCGGCAGCGGCAACACACAGGGCCGCGCCGCGGCATCCAGATGTTCGCGCCAGGCCAGCATCGTTTCCTGCAAGGAACTCCCGGGCGCGGTCATGTGCCATCGCTGCGCATAGGAGCCCACGGCAAGGATCAGTTCGATCTGCGGCAGAGCGGCGAAGAGCTGCGCGTGCCAGAGCGAGGAGCACTCCCGGCGGGGCGGCAGATCAGCGCCCTTGGCGTCCTGGCCCGGAAAGCAGAACCCCATGGGCACGATCGCGACGCGTGAATCGTCGTAGAACTCTTGCGGACTGATCCTCATCCAGTCGCGCAGGCGGTCGCCGGAAGCGTCCGTAAAGGGCGTGCCGGAGCGGTGCACCCGGGTTCCCGGGGCTTGGCTGCAAACGGCAAGGCGCGCCGTTGTGGTCACACGCAGCACCGGCCGCGGATCGTGAGGCAGCGGCCGTCCCCGCGGTGTCTCGATACAATGCCGGCATGACCGTATCGCCGCCAGCACGCGATCGAGTTCGGATTCAGCCGGCGTCATAGATCGAGCACCATCCCGTCATGGGCGACCAGATAACGCTCCGGATCGACCTCTGCGGCGCGCGCGAGCATCGCCTCTCCCATATGCGTGAGAAGGATGCGCTTCGTGCCCAAGCGATCGAAATTCGCATCGATGGTCTTAAAGTCGAGATGCAGCTCGAGCCGTACATCGTATTGATAGGACTCGCTGATCAAAAGGTCGGTTCCCTTGGCGACATCGCAAAGGGACTCGACCCATCCCGTATCACCGGTAAAGGCAAACGACTTGCCGCCGGCTTCGAAACGCAAGGCATAAGGGGTTGCGCCCGAGGGATGATGCACCTCGAAGGGGGTGACCGTGACGTCATCGCGGTGAAGAGACTGGCGCTCGGCATACTCGACAAACCGCAGATCGTAGGAACGCTTCGTCTGCGTGGATCCTGGATAGAGCGCCTCCGCCGCGGCGATGAACCTTGCCTCGGTTCCTTTCGGACCGGCGATCACCAAGGGCCGTGTTCGCTTGCCGATATATTGCGCGTCGATCAGAAGCCACGGCAGGCCGCCAAAATGATCGCCGTGCAGATGCGTCAGATAGACGGTGTCCACATCGTTGGGGTTGAGCCCCACCCTGCGCATGCCGATCAAGGTCGACGCGCCGCAATCAACCAGGAACCGCGTGCTCCCCGCTGCAACGTAAAAGGAGGTCTGGAGCCTGCCGCCGGTGCCAAAGGCGTCGCCACAGCCAATGATCGTCAATCTCATGACGCTCCATATAGGTGCGCTCGCGGACATTGTCGCGAGGCGGATTTCCACGCGGTTTGGACCGGGCCAGTCCCACGGCGGCGCGGCAGTAAACGCGTGATTAACGATTATCGCACATAGTTTTTACGCGCCTGGAGCAGCCTGTTCCCGCCCCGATCATGGGAGCGGTCGCTGTTGCTCGCTAGCGCATTGTGGTTGGTGTCGTCGTCGCGGGCTTGAGCAGCATGTCAGGAGTAGCGTCCGCCGAAGCGCA
>JAENXP010000195.1 GCA_016649475.1 Burkholderiales bacterium
ATCCCGCAGTGGGTGCCGCGGCTGGTGCTTCCGGTCGGTTACGCTTTCCTGTTTTTCCGTTTCGGGCAAGTGCTCTACCGACTGATCACCGGAAAAGAGGCGCACCTGCTCGGCGACGAGGTCGAAGATGCGCTCAAACTACGCACCGACGACGTTGAGTTGCCGCAGGAGGGCCAGAAATGACGACCGCGGCGCTGTTCGTGATGCTGTTCACCTTTATGCTGATCGGCATGCCGGTGGCGGTGGCCCTCGGCCTGTCTTCACTTTTGACCATTATGGCGTTCGGCCATGATTCCCTCGCCTCGCTGTCGCTGAAGTTGTTCGAGACCTCGGAGCAATTCACCCTGCTGGCGATCCCGTACTTCATTCTCGCGGGCGCATTCATGACCACCGGCGGCGTGGCCAAGCGAATGATCCGCTTCGCCATCGCATGTGTCGGACACCTGCGCGGGGGGCTCGCGATCGCATCGGTGCTGGCGTGCATGCTGTTTGCCGCGGTGTCGGGCTCTTCGCCTGCGACCGTGGTCGCGGTCGGCTCGATTGTGATCGCCGGGATGGTGCGCGCGGGTTACCCGAAGGACTTCGCCGCGGGCGTCGTGTGCAACGCGGGTACGCTGGGCATCCTGATCCCGCCGTCGATCGTGATGGTCGTGTACGGCGCGGCAACCGAAACCTCGGTGGGCAAGCTGTTCATGGCCGGCGTGATTCCCGGGATCGTGCTCGGGTTGATGCTGATGACGGCGATCTGGGTCCTTGCGCGCATCAAGAACCTGCCGCGGCAGCCGCGTGCGTCCATCAATGAGGTGCTGCTGGCGGCGCGAGACTCGATCTGGGGCCTGCTGCTGCTGGTCATCATTCTGGGTGGTATCTACGGCGGCATTTTTACGCCGACCGAGGCCGCAGCCGTATCCGCGGTGTACGCGTTTTTCATCGCGGTATTCGTCTACAAGGATATCGGTTTCACGAAAGTGCCCAGCGTGCTGGTAGACGCCTCCAGGGTGACGGTGATGTTGATGTTCATCATCGCCAATGCGTTGCTGTTCGCGCACGTGCTCACCACCGAGCGCATTCCGCAGATCATTGCCGAGCACATCGTCGCCTGGGGCATGCCCTCCTGGGGCTTCCTGATTGTCGTCAACATCCTGCTGCTGATTGCGGGCGCGTTCATGGAGCCAACCGGAATCATCCTGATCATGGCGCCCATCCTGTTCCCGATCGCCACTCGCCTCGGCATCGACCCGGTGCATTTGGGAATCATCATGGTAGTGAACCTCGAGATCGGCATGGTGACGCCGCCGATCGGACTCAATCTTTTCGTCACCGCTGGCATTACCCGAATGTCGATCGGTGAAGTCGTGCACGCGGCGTTGCCGTGGCTGTCGGTGCTGCTTGTGTTCCTCGCAATAGTGACCTACCTGCCCGCGATGACGCTTTGGCTGCCCAAGCTGTTGTTCTGAGATGAAATAGGCGGCCTGGCGTCGCGCTGCCTAGCGCTGATCGCTGGTGTAAGAGGTCAAGGCCTTCATGTAGTTGCTGCGCTCGAAGGCGGCCGGATCCGGGCAGGACAATTGACTGAGCGAGCCCTTCATTTGCTCGACCGAATCATATTCGCGCTCGGTGATCCATTTTTCGACGCCACTCACCAGGGTGGCGACATGGTTCGGACCCTTGCGCAACAGGCTGCTTGCTACCATGACGCAATCGGCGCCGGCCAACAGCAGCTTTAGAACATCCTCGGAGGAATGCGCTCCGCCGGTGGCCGCCAGGCTCGCCTGTACCCGCCCTCTCAGGATGGCGATCCAGCGCAGCGCCAGGCGCAATTCGTCGGACGTGGACAGCACCAGATGCGGCGCCACCTCGAGTTCTTCGAGCAGGATGTCGGGCTGGACGAAGCGGTTGAACAGTACCAGGCCTGACGCGCCGGCAGCCGCCAGCCGCGCCGCCATATTGGCCATGGCGCTGAAGTAGGGGGACACTTTCACGGCCACCGGGATCGAGACCATGCCGCTTACCGAGGTCACCAGGTCGACGTAGCGCTGTTCGATTTCGGCGCTGCTGTCTTCGAGACTGGTGGCGAGGAAGTAGATGTTGAGTTCGATCGCATCGGCCCCGGCTTGCTCGAACTGCCTGGCCATTTGCGTCCAGCCGCCCGCCGTATAGCCGTTCAGGCTGGGTATCACCGGCACGGCGAGCGCCGCCTTCGCTTCGCTGATCAGCTTGAGATAGGTATCGGGGCCGGTGTTGTAGTTCTGCATCTCGGGAAAGAAGCCGCGCGCCTCCGGCGACAGTTCCATCCCAGAGAGCATCATGTTGTGCGCGGCCATCTCATCGTGTTCGATCTGCTCCTCGAACAGAGACGGCAGCACGACTGCCGCGACACCCGCATCCTCCAGCCGCTTGAGGCCGTCGATCGAATTGGTCAAAGGCGAGGCCGATGCCACGATGGGGTTCTTGAGCTCCAGGCCCAGATACCGGCTGCGCAGGTCCGCGCTCATGATTGTTCCTCCTGGGGAGTCGGTGAGGGCGCTGCAGAAGCCGCGCCGTCTCCGGCCGCTTCGGCTTTGCCGTCTTCGGTGACCGTACGCTGCACGCCGGCTACTTGTTCGTAAAGGTTCCAGCGCGCGTCGGCGTCGGATTGCGCCTCGTTCAGCAGCTGCTTAGCGCGTGCGGGGTCGGCCCGGGCAAGCATGGCATAGCGGCCCTCTTTCATGGTGAAGCGCTCGACCGGCATCGTCGGCTTGCGCGAATCGAGCTTCAGCGGCTGGCTCGCACCGCCCATCCCCAGGCGCGGGTCATAGTGGTACAGGGTCAAATACCCGCTCTTGACCGCGTCGCGCTGGTGGCTCATGCCGGTGGCCATGTCGATGCCGTGCGCGATGCAATGGCTGTAGGCGATGATCAGCGATGTGCCCGGCCAGGACGCCGCTTCCTGGAAGGTGCGCGCCGTTTGCACCGGGTTGGCCCCCATCGCCACCTGCGCGACGTACACGTTGCCGTAGGCCATGGCGATCATGCCAAGATCCTTCTTGCCGGAGGACTTTCCTGCAGCAGCGAATTTGGCCACCGCGCCGCGCTGGGTTGACTTCGACGCTTGTCCGCCGGTATTGCTGTACACCTCGGTGTCGAGCACCAGGATGTTGACGTTGCGCCCCGAGGAGAGCACGTGGTCCAGGCCGCCGTAGCCGATGTCGTAGGCCCAGCCGTCGCCGCCGACAATCCACACGCTGCGCGTGACCAGGCTGTCGGCCACGGCGAGCAGTTGCAGCGCCTGCAGTGAATTTATCCGCGGCAGGATGGTCTTCAATTGCTTCACGCGCTCGCGCTGCTCACGAATCTGCTGGTCGGATTCCTGCGGCGCTTCGAGCAGCGCGGTAGACAGGTCATCGCCGACCTGCGTGTGCAGCGCCCGCACCAGTGCCTGCGCCAGGTCGCGTTGCGCGTCCAGCGCCAGGCGCATGCCCAGGCCGAACTCGGCGTTGTCCTCGAACAGGCTGTTCGCCCAGGCCGGGCCCTGGCCGTCGCGGTTCTGCGCCCACGGCGTCGAAGGCAGGTTGCCGCCGTATATCGACGAGCAGCCGGTGGCGTTTGCCACCAGCAGGTGGTCGCCGTAGAGCTGCGACAAAAGCTTCAGATACGGCGTTTCGCCGCAGCCGGCGCAGGCGCCGGAATATTCGAACAGCGGCATGCGCAGCTGCGAGCCCTTGAGCGCATCGATCGTCCCCCAGGGCGGACGCGTCTCGGGAAGCGTGAGGAAGAATTCATAGCTGCTTTGCTCCTGCTCGAGATGATCGAGCTTGGGCTCCATGTTGATCGCTTTGTGTTTTACCTCTTGCTTGCTGCGCGTCGGGCAGATGTCGACACAGATGCCGCAGCCGGTGCAGTCGTCCGGAGCGACTTGCAGGGTGTAGGCCCAGCCGGCCATTCCGTCACCCTCCTTGCTCCTCCAGGGTACGCTCTTGAAGCCGGCGGGCGCTCGTTTCAATTCGTCGGGGGAATACGTGTTCATGCGGATAGCCGCATGCGGGCACATAAGCGGACACAGGGCACATTGGGTGCAGATCTTCTCGTCCCAGATCGGAATTTCGTGCGCAATGCTGTGTTTCTCCCACTGCGAGGTCGCGGTGGGGAAGGTGCCGTCGACCGGCAATGCCGACACCGGCAGCAGGTCCCCCTTGCCGCCGAGCATCATTGCGGTGACGCGTTGCACGAAATCCGGGGCTGCGCTTGGCACCACCGGGCGGCGGCGCAGCGCCGACTCGGCCTTCGCGGGTATTTGCACCTCGCGCAATGCGGCGAGCGACTGGTCGACCGCGGCGAAATTGCGATTGAGCACGGACTCGCCGCGCTTGCCGTAGGTTTTGCGGATCGAGCTCTTGATCTTTTCGATCGCTTCGTCGCGCGGCAGAATGCCGGATATGGCGAAAAAGCAGGCTTGCGTCACGGTGTTGATGCGGCCCGCGAGGCCCGCTTCCTTCGCCACCGCAAGTGCGTCCACCACGTACATTTTGAGCTTTTTCTCGAGTATCTGCTCCTGCGCCTCGCGCGGGAGTTTGTCCCATACTTCCTCCGGTCCGTAGGGACTGTTCAGCAAGAAGGTCGCCCCGGTGCGCGCCAGCGCAAGAACATCCAGTTTCGCCATGAACTCGAACTGGTGGCAGGCGATGAAATCGGCGTGGCGGATCAGGTAGGTGGATTCGATCGGCTTCGGTCCGAAGCGCAGATGCGAAATGGTGACCGCGCCCGACTTCTTGCTGTCGTAGACGAAATAGCCCTGCGCGTGCAGCGGCGTGTTCTCGCCGATGATTTTCACCGAGTTCTTGGTTGCGCCCACGGTACCGTCCGCGCCCAGACCGTAGAACACGGCGCGGGTCACGCCTTCTGTTTCGGTGTCGAAACTTTCATCCACGGCCAGCGACAATCGGGTGACATCGTCGACGATGCCCACGGTGAAATGTCGTTTTGGCTGCGACTGCGCAAGTTCATCCAGGGCTGCCTTGGCCATGGCAGGCGTGTACTCCTTGGAGGAAAGGCCATAACGGCCGCCGATCACCCGCGGCATCGCGAGGTCCTGTGGCCAGGCTTCGACCAGGGCAGTGACGATGTCCTGATACATGGGCTCGCCGATCGCACCCGGCTCCTTGGTGCGATCGAGCACGGAGATGGAGCGCACGCTCTTCGGCAGCGCTGCAACGAAGGCCTGGGTGTCGAACGGCCGGTAGAGCCGCACCGTCAGCAGGCCGACTTTCTCGCCTTGCGCGACCAGGGCTTTGACTGCTTCGCCCGAGGCGCCGACGCCCGAGCCCATCTGCACCAGCACGCGTTCGGCATCGGCGGCGCCCTGGTAGTCGAACAGCTTGTAAGGGCGTTTGGTGAGCTTGGCGAACCGGTCCATACTTTGCTGCACGATGCCCGGTACGGCCATATAGAACGAATTGCAGGCTTCGCGCGCCTGGAAAAACACGTCCGGATTCTGCGCCGAGCCACGCAGCACGGGCTTGTCCGGGTTGAGCGCGCGCGCACGGTGCGCAGTGACCAACTCGTCGTCGATCAATTCGCGCACCTCTTCCTCGAGCAGCAGATCCAGCCGATTTACCTCATGGCTGGTGCGAAAACCGTCGAAGAAATGCATGAACGGCACGCGCGAACGCAGCGTAGCCATCTGGGCGATCATGGCCATGTCCTGCG
>JAENXP010000283.1 GCA_016649475.1 Burkholderiales bacterium
GCGGGTGCTCGTCGGTGTCGAACACGGTTACGCCTTTGCGCGTCTTGAGTTCGATCGGCAGGATCTGCTCCTTGAAATAACCCTTCTGGATCGCGTTGATCGCGCGGCGGTGGCTCTCCACGGCAAATTCGTCCTGCTGCTTGCGCGTAATGCTCCATTTCTCGGCCACATTCTCGGCGGTGATGCCCATGTGCACCGTGTCGAATGGGTCGGTGAGCGCGCCCACCATCATGTCAACGGTGCCGCCGTCGCCCATGCGCTGGCCCCAGCGCAGCGTCGGCATCAGATAGCCGCCGCGGCTCATCGATTCGGCGCCGCCGGCGAGCGCGATGTCCGCGTCGCCGAGCAGGATGTTCTGGGCCGCGCTGACGATGGCCTGCATGCCGCTTCCGCACAGGCGGTTCAGCGTCATTGCCGGGGTATGATGCGCGAGGCCCGCATTGATCATGGCGACGCGCGACAGGTACATGTCCTTGGGCTCGGTGTGGATGACGTGTCCGAAAACGACGTGGCCGACCTCGTTCGCGTCGATTTTCGCGCGCGCCACCGCTTCGCGCGCGACTTTGGCCGCCAGATCCGTCGGCGCGAAATCCTTCAGGGCGCTACCGTAATCACCGATTGCGGTGCGCACACCGCTCACCACTACGACTTCTCTGCTCATTTGGATTCTCCTCGAATGTGCACGGCGCAGCGCCATGCTAAGCCGGCAATAATGCCCTCAAGCTATCCTTCCCCTATTGCGCCACATCAAAAGTGTACCGATTGCAAATTGCGGAAATCGCCCGGCAGCGCGGCGCCGGCAGGACTAAAGATACTGCTGTCCCAGGAACCAGGCAACTGCGGCGATGAAAGCGGAGCAGGGGATGGTCAGCACCCATGCCCAGACGATATCGCCGGCCACGCCCCAGCGCACCGCGTTGAACTTGTTCACCGAGCCGACGCCGACGATGGCGCCGGTAATGGTGTGGGTCGTTGAAACCGGGACGCCCAGCCATGTGGCCAGGAACAGGGTAATGGCGCCGCCGGTTTCGGCACAGGCACCGCCCACGGGCTTGAGCTTGGTGATCTTCTGCCCCATGGTCTTGACGATGCGCCAGCCGCCGAACATGGTACCCAGCGCCATCGCCGACTGACAGGTGATCACCACCCAGAACGGCAGGGAATCCTTCGGTCCCGTCACGTCGGCCGCGATCAGCAGCATCCAGATGATGCCCATGGTCTTCTGTGCGTCGTTGCCGCCGTGGCCGAGGCTGTAGAGCGAGGCCGAGACGAACTGCAGCCGGCGGAACCAGCGGTCGACGCGGCGCGGCGTGGTACCGGAGAACATCCATGATACGGCGAGCATCAGTAGCGCACCCAGGGCGAGGCCGAGTAGCGGCGACAGCACTATGGCCGCCGTGGTCTTCAGAAAGCCCGCTGCTACTAGAGAGTCCACGCCGCCTTTGGCTACTCCCGCCCCCGCAAGACCGCCGATCAGCGCATGCGACGAGCTGGAAGGGATGCCGAAATACCAGGTAATGATATTCCAGCTGATCGCGCCGATGAGCGCGCCGAACACCACGTAATGATCGACGATGTCCGGATGGATGATGCCCTTGCCTACGGTGGCGGCGACCAGCAGGCCGAAGAACAGGAAGGCGATGAAATTGAAAAACGCCGCCCACAGGACGGCCCACTGCGGCCGCATCACGCGCGTGGACACGATGGTGGCTATGGAATTGGCCGCATCGTGGAAGCCGTTGAGGAAATCGAATACGAGCGCCAGCGCAATCAGGAACACGAGGATGTGCAGGCTCATCGGTGGGGCGCGCGCTTGGAGTTCACCAAGAAACGGGGGCACGTCCCCCCATGCTTTCCCGAATCTGCCGCTGCATGAATTTCATTTCGCAACGGGTTCTCCGTCGCGGTCTTGCTCAAGCGTTTTCAATCACTATCCCCTGGATGATGTTGGCCACATCCTCGCAATGATCGGTCACGGTCTCCAAATGCTCATATACAGTGCGCTGCTTGATCAGCTCCTTGACGTCGGCTTCATCCCGGAACAGGCGTCCGATGGCTGCGCGCATCACGTGGTCGGCATCGGACTCCAGGCGGTCGATATCGTGGCATATCGCCATGATGGCGTCGCCGTTGTCCATGCTGGAGAGCAGCTCCACGGCGGTTTTCACCTTCGCGCAGCATTCCACGCAGATTTCCGCGAGCTTTTTCGCGTCCGCCGACAGGACGCGCACGTCGTACAGGAAGATGAGCTGCGCCGAGTCCTCGATCAGGTCGAGAATATTGTCCATTTCGGAAATCAGCTGGTGAATGTCGTCGCGGTCGATAGGCGTAATGAAGGTCTTGTGCAGCAGCTCGATGGTGCTGCGGGTGATCTTGTCGCCGCGCTTTTCTATAGATTCGATATTGCGTGCGCGGCGCTCGAGGTCGTCGCCGTTGGCGATGAGCGCTGCCAGTTCGCGGCTGCCCTCCAGGATCAGCGCGGCGTGCTCGTTGAACAGGTCAAAAAACTTGCCTTCGCGCGGCATAAAGCGACTGAACATCGCAACCTCGTCTGGAAAATGAAACTATTGAAAACGCTTTTTGGGTTGTCAGTAATGCAGGTGGAATACGCGATCACCGCACTTTTGACGCGGAATTTTAACAACAGCCGCGGACCCTGTCCCAAAAAAAGCCGCCAGGCGCCTTTGCGTGCAATCCAGGCGGAGGACGCGCCGGCAGTCATTCGTGCGCCAGTTCACCGAGCAGCATCAGTTGTGCCGAACGCGGCAGGGTTCCGCGCGGATTCTTGCGCTTATACACGCCGTCCGCATTCATGTCCCAGGCCTGCCGGTTGTCCTTGAGGTAGGGTTTGAGCCCTTCCTTGATGACGCGTTGCCTGAGCTTCTTGTCGAGCACCGGAAAGCACAGCTCGACACGGCGGAAGAAATTGCGGTCCATCCAGTCGGCGCTGGAGAGGTAGACGTTTTCCTTGCCGCCGTTATAAAAATAGAAAATGCGCGTGTGCTCGAGAAATCGCCCGACGATCGAGCGCACGCGGATGTGCTCTGACAGCCCCGGCACCCCGGGACGCAGCGCGCATACACCGCGAACCACCAGGTCGACGCGCACCCCCGCCTGCGAGGCCGTGTAGAGCGCTTCGATGACAGTCGGTTCGAGCAATGCGTTCATCTTGGCGATGATGCGCGCGGGCTTGCCCGCCTTGGCGAGCCGTGTTTCGTTCTTGACCGCGGCCATGACGTTCGCGTGCAGCGTGAAGGGTGCCTGCCACAGGTGGTTCAGCGTTCCCGCCTTGCCCAGGCCGGTGAGCTGCTTGAACACCTCGTTGACGTCGGCGCAGACATTCTGGTTGCTGGTGAGCAGGCCGAAGTCGGTGTACAGGCGGGCGGTGCGCGGATGGTAATTGCCGGTGCCCAGGTGCGCATAGCGGCGCAGCTTTCCGTCCTCGCGCCGCACCACCAGCGCCATTTTGGCATGCGTTTTGTGCGCGACTACCCCGTAGACGACATGCGCGCCGACCTCCTCCAGCCGCTTCGCCCAGTTGATGTTGGCTTCCTCCTCGAAGCGCGCCATCAGTTCCACCACCACGGTTACCTCCTTGCCTCTGGCGGCTGCCTCGATCAGAGCTTCCATGATGGCGGAGTCGGTGCCGATGCGATAGACCGTCTGCTTGATCGCAACCACCAGTGGGTCTTTGGCCGCATCCTGGATGAAATTGACCACCGGGGTGAAGGACTGGAACGGGTGGTGCAACAGCACGTCGCCCTTGCGCACCGCGGCGAGGACGTCGGCCCGCTTCGCCAGCGCCGTGGGCCGGCCGGGACGGAAGGTCGGGAACTGCAGATCGGGCCGGTTGACAAGCTCGGGGATTTGCATCAAGCGCACCAGGTTCACCGGTCCGTTGACGCGGTACAGGTCGTCGGTACCGAGTTCGGTCTGCTGCAGCAGGAACTCGGCCATGGCCGGGGTGCAGTTGTCGGCGACCTCCAGGCGCACCGCCGCGCCCAGGTTGCGCAGCGGCAGTTCGCCCTGCAGCGCAGTACGCAGGTTCTTTACCTCCTCCTCGTCCACGAACAGGTCGCTGTTGCGGGTTACGCGAAACTGGTAGCAGCCGCGCACGCTCATGCCCGCGAACAACTCGGATGCGTGTTCGTGCAGAACGGAGGAGAGGAAGACGAAGCACTGTTCCTTGCCCGGCCGCAGTTCGTCCGGCAGCCTGATCATGCGCGGCAGGATGCGCGGCGCCTGCACGATCGCGGCGCGCGAGGCGCGGCCGAAGGCATCGCGCCCCTCCAGTTCCACGGCGAAGTTCAGGCTCTTGTTGAACACGCGCGGGAAGGGATGCGCGGGATCCAGGCCGATCGGCGTGAGCACGGGCATCGTTTCATTGAAAAAGTAATCGCGTACCCAGGCGCGCTGCGCTTCGTTGAGATCGTTGCGGCGCAGGAAGCGCACCCCGGCTTTTCCCAGCTCGGGCAGGATATTTTCGTTGAGCAGGCGATACTGGCGCTCCACCAGCTCGTGCGCGATGCGGTTGACCACTGCAAATACGTCACGCGGGCTCATGCCGTCGGGCC
>JAENXP010000011.1 GCA_016649475.1 Burkholderiales bacterium
CTGACGAAACAAATCCGCGAGCTGCAGGTAGCGCGGAACCGGGCTGCCTCCAAACACGGGGTGCCCGCTTTTGGCGCCCGCTCGTCGCAGCTTGGTCATTTCAGCGGGCGGCGCTCTTTTGGATGCCATCGTTCGCGATATCAAAAACCCGCATGGGCCGCTATGCCGGCTTTTCTGCAAGGTTGGTGAGAACGTCGAGGATCGCGGTCCAGTCCTCGTCCAGCCTGCCCTGCGCCTGCTGCAGCGAAAACACCTGGCGCGCCGCGGCACCGGTCGACAGCGGAATGCCATACTGCTCGGAGAATTCGAGCGCGAGTTTCAGGTCCTTGCGTGCGAGCCGTGCAGAGAATCCCGGCGTGAAGTCTCCGGCAAACGCTTTCTGGGGATAGACGGTGGCAAGGGCGCCGCGGCCGGCGACCGTTCGCGTCCACAGCGTGGTCAGGAAATTGCGATCCAGTCCGGCCGCGTGTGCGAGTGCCAGGGCCTCCGCGGTCGCGACGACGCTCACCGTCGCCAGATAATTGTTGATGATTTTGGTTTTGAGCCCGTTGCCGGCGGGGCCGCAGTGAATCAGCTCCTCGCACAGCGGTGCCAGCAGCGGTCTGATCTCGGCGATTTCTTCATCGGAACCACCCGACATGAACAGGATCTTCCTGGCTGCCGCTTCCTCGGAGCCGCGGCCCACGGGGGAGTCCACCAGCCGGAAGCCGAGCTTCTGCAAGTCGAGCTTCAGCTTGAAGAAATCGTCGACAGAGCCCGTCGTCATGTCGATCACCATCGCCCCCGCGTTCAGGCCCGCGCAAGCGCCATTGGGCCCGAGGAGCGCGTCCCTGACCTCCACGGAGGTGGGAAGCATGGTGATGGCGTAATCGCAGCCCCGGGCCGCATCGGCTGCATCGGCGCCGACGCGCGCCCCGAGCGCCGCGAGCTTGCTGCACGCCGCCTCCGATATGTCGAACACCGACAGCTTGTTGCCGGCACTTGCGATATTGGAAGCGATGGGGACGCCCATCGCGCCCAGGCCTATGAAGGCAATGTTTGGCACAAGGTTCTCCCGTCCCTAACGGTCTCGTGCGGCGAATGAATCTCAGCGCGCATTCGGTTGGTAAATGTCGTTCTTCCCGGAGGCGTCGACTCCGCTTACGAGATGCAGCTTGCGCCGCGAGAGATCGAGCACCCCCATCTCGCGAACCTGCTTCGCGGCCAGTTCGCGGTCGAAATACGATGTCGCCGGCATGTAGCGGAACACCATGCCGCCGCGCCGCCGACCCGACTCGTTCGGATTGGCGCCGTGAATAAGATAGACGTCGTGTACTGAAAACATACCCGGCTCGAGCACGATATCCATGGGCTCGGCCGTCTTCAGGTGTTCCTGCCTGATAACCTGATTGAGGATGATCGTGTCGCTATTGTTCGCATCGTGCGCGAAGAGCTGTCCTTTCGCATGCGAGCCGGGGATGACGCGCAGGCACCCGTTCCCCGTGTCGACGTTGTCGAATGCGATCCAGGCGGTGACTGTCGCCAGAGGTGTGATCGGCCAGTAGTGTCCGTCCTGGTGCCAGGGCGTGGCCTTGCCGCCCCGAGCCGCTTTGCAGAAAAGCGCCGATCCCCAGACGATCACGTCATCGCCGATCAGCTGCCGAACCACATCCAGGATCTCGGGAAGGACGGCATAGCGTAGCCAGCCTGGATCCTTCTCGATGATGTCCGGGACATAGTCCGAATCGCGTATGTTTTGGTCGCGCAAAAAAGCCTCAACGCGCTCGCGTATCCCGGTTACGGTATCTGCCGCCAGACGCGTCCGCGGAACCACGATTCCATCCGCGGCGTAGCGGCGCACTTCTTCGGCATTCAGAGGGGCCATGAATTTCTCCTTTCGTCAGCGTGCGCAGGTAAACAGGTGCTTCAGCAGACCCAAAATCAGCGACAGCAGAGCGGCGCAAAAATATCTATTGTGCTAAAGGTCCTATTTATAGTAACTTATATTATCTGCTCATGGAAGCAATGCGGATTCACGCATTCCGCCATGCAATGGAATGCGCAGAACGAAGGCGGGGCACCGCGATGATTCGGGCAGAGCAGCATGGTTTTTCCGTATCCAGTGTTCGTCAGAACTACTACGAGGAGGAGAGGATCGTGAGAAAATTCTTTACTACCGCAGCATTCGCTGCATCTATCCTGGCGTCTGCAGTTGCGTTGGCGGCGCCGAACCCGTTCGATTGGCAAAACCTTCCGAAGAAGCCGGGGCAGATTCCCATGGTCGTCGCCCATACGGTGAACATGGAATGGAGTTCGCATACGGCTATTTTGAAACGCTTCACCGAGCTGGTTGCGATCTACACGGACAACGGCATACGCGGAGAAATCTTTCCGGGTGCCCAGTTGGGCGGGGAACGGGAGATGGCGCAGCAAACGCGCCAGGGCAAGATACATGTTTCCCTGCCGGCGACCAACAACCTTGCGACCATGGCGCCTTCTCTGAACGTATTCATCCTGCCGTACATCGCGACGAGCACGGACGAAGTCAACTACCTGCAGGACAAGCTCACGCCGATATTGGTTCCGCGCGTGATCAAGGAAACCAATGTGCGCATCGTCGGCTGGGAGAACAGCGGCTGGCGTGCCTTCTTCTACAAGTCCGCCACGCCCATCGAGAAGCCCTCGGATCTTGCGAAGCTGAAAATGCGCGTCCCGCCGAACCCGATCATGATTGCCTCATACAAGGCCTGGGGCGGGCAGCCGACGCCTTTGGGCTGGACCGAACTCTACAACGCCCTGCAGCAGGGGGTGGTGGAAGGCGGCGATAACCCGGTTACGGACGTGATCGGGATGAAGTTTCACGAGGTGATCAACAGGATGACGCGATTTCACTACACCATCCTGACCCATCCGATCATCGTGTCTGAAACGTGGTTCCAGGGCCTTTCGAAGCCGTACCAGGCGGCTGTCTTGCGGGCAGGAAGAGAAGCCACCGACTATATCCGCTGGTGGCAGCCGCAGGACGAGGAGAACTGGTGGAACCAGGCCAGGGAAGCCAAGGTCATAATCACCGACATCAAGGACGAGACGGAGTGGATCACCAAAGCGCGTGCGATCTGGCCCGAATACTACAAGACCATCGGTCCCGACGGCGAGGACCTGACCAAGAAGGCGCTCGCCATTGTCGCCGAGTACCAGAAGATGAAGAAATAGCGGTCCGCATCGTTTAATTGAACCGCATGGGCCGTCTGACCGGACGGCCCATTTACTGAGGCACGCGCCCAATGCCGCGAATCGGATTCGTGAGAGGCTTCTCGTCAGCTCTCCAGTTGACGCAGGTATGGGCGTCACATCTGACGATCTGCATCACCGTGGGCGCGCTGTTTCTGCAGGTGGTGTCTCGCTATTTCGGCTGGCAGGTGGACTGGACCGAAGAACTCGCCCGGTTCTCTTTCATCGTGATGGTGTTCGCGAGCGCGAGCTACGCTTCGAGTCGCGGGTCGCATCTGAGCGTGACCATCTTCTCCGACATGGCAAAGCGCTGGACGTATTCGAAATGGCTGGTGGAGAAACTTCAACTGCTCGCGGTCTTCGTGTTCGACTGTCTATTTTGTTGGTACGCAGCTGCCAATGTGATCGAGGGGTTTCGTTGGCCGAATCTTTCGCCTTCCCTGGGTTTTAACGAAAACCTTCTGTTTCTCGCTCCCGCGGTCGGATTCGCCGCCGCCATCATCCAGCGTGTACTCGCCCTTTTCGACGACCGGCTCCCGGAGAGCCGGCTGGTTTTGCCATGACACCGGTCCAGCTTTCTCTGGCGGTACTGTTTCCCGTGCTGCTGATGCTCGGGGTGCCGATCTACGCCTCGCTCGGCCTGACCGGATTCGCGATCGCGTACTTCACCAACAGCCCCATGGTATTTGCTTCGCAGACGATACTGAACGGGGTCAATCAGTATCCGCTGCTCGCGATACCGGCGTTCATTCTTGCCGGCAATCTGATGGAGCAGGGCGGGATCACCCAGCACATCGTCGGGATCTTTCGCCATCTGTTTGGCCACATCCGCGGCAGCCTGGGTATGGTTACCATCTTTTCGTGCATGTTTTTCGCGGCAATTTCGGGGTCGGGCCCTGGAACGGCTGCGGCCATAGGCGCGATCATGATTCCGGCAATGGTGCGCTATGGCTACCCACCCGCCTACGCCGCCGCAGCAGCGGCGACCGGGGGAACACTCGGGGTGCTGATTCCGCCGAGCAATCCAATGATTATTTATGGTCTGATCGCCAATGCATCGATCAGAGACCTCTTCATTGCCGGCGTCGTTCCCGGGGTGTTGGTCGGTCTGGTGCTGGCCGGCATTGCTTATGTCATGGCCAGGATCCACAAAATCAAGACGATCGACAGAGAAGGCGCGGCGGGATGGCGCCAGCTCTTTAAGCGGATTTGGGACGGGAAATTCGCGCTCGCGTTGCCCGCGCTGGTGCTCGGCGGCATCTACACCGGTCTGTTCACGCCCGTCGAGGCCTCGATCGTGGCGGTCGTCTACGCTTTGCTCGTAGGAAACCTGGTGTACAGGTCCCTGGGCTGGGCGCAGCTGAAAGTTGCATTCGAGCGTACGCACATGATCTCCGGCGCGCTCATGATCGTCGTGGCTTGCTCTACGTTGTTTGCGCGGACCATCACCTTCGAACGGATTCCACAGGGGCTGGTCGCGCTTTTCAGCGACGCCACCAGCAGTCCGATCGGAGTCCTGATTCTGATCAATATCCTGCTTCTCATCATCGGCTGTTTCATGGAGACCTTGTCGGCCATCATCATTCTCGGGCCGATGCTGGTGCCGCTGGTCAAGTCCTTCGGCGTGGACCCGGTGCATTTCGGCATCGTCCTGATTCTCAACGTGGAGATCGCTTTTCTGACTCCACCGCTGGGCGTCAATTTGTTCGTGGCCGCCCAGATCGCGAATATCAGCATCGAAAAGATGTTTATGGCGGTGCTGCCATACATCATCGGACTTCTCGCCATGCTCGGCGTCATTACGCTGGTGCCGGAACTCAGCCTGTGGCTGCCAAGGATGCTGAAATGAGCGCCTGGACCCAAAGGCATGCGTTCGAAGCAAGAACCGTATTGCCAACGACCAGGGATCGCTCATGAATACCGAGCAGGTCGTCGCGCTTTTCACCAAAGGCAAGGTGGCGGAATCGACTAAATTGGTTCAGGAGAGCATTGATAGAGGAGACGACGTCGAGCTTATCCTCAATCAGGTATTGATCAAGGCGATGGAGCAGATCGGAGACAAATTTTCGGAGGGGACGATTTTTCTTCCGGAAATGATGGTTTCCGCCAGATGCATGCAGGCCTGCCTGCTGATTCTGAAGCCTTTGTTGAACAGCGGTGCGGGGTCCTCGGGCGAAATTGTCGTCATCGGAACGGTCAAGGGCGACCTGCATGACATAGGCAAAAATCTGGTCGCGACGATGCTGGAGGGCGGAGGATTCAGGGTGTTCGATATCGGAATCGACATCTCCGTCGACAAATACGTTCAGGCGGCGCAAGAGCACAACGCAAGAATCGTATGCCTGTCCTCACTTTTGACGTCCACCATGCCTTACATGCGGCAGGTGATCGAGGGATTGAGGGCGTCACCGGTCGGCGGCAATATCAAGATCATGGTGGGCGGAGCGCCGGTCAACGAGGACTACGCCAGGAAGATCGGAGCAGACGGCTTTGCCCCGGATGCCGGGATGGCGGTGAAGAAAGCAAAAGAGTTGCTGGGTTTGAACTGAGTTCGATGCTCGAATTTCGACAAACGGCGCCGCGTTCCCCTGCTCGGGTTCGGTTTTGTTCCAATTCCAAGCAGATAGACAACCCGATACCGGAGCAGAGTCATGCCTGAGATGTCTTCAAGAGAGCGCGTGTTGACCGCTTTGAGCCACGAGGAGCCCGATCGCGTCCCGCTGGATCTGGGCGGGCACGTCACCAACATCCAGACGGCACCCTTCAACGAACTGAAAGCCCATCTGGGCAAGAACTGGGAAACGAGGAATTGGATCCGGGATCACGTGGAGTCGCCGGAAGAGTTGCTGGAAATGCTGGAGATCGACACCCGCTATCTCAGAGTCAAGCCGGCCAGCAGTTTCAAACGCAAGATAGAAGCGGACAATTCTTTCGTCGATGAGTGGGGGGTCAGGTGGAAGAAGCCCAAAGACACCTTCTACTGGAATGCAATCGAGCCGCCCCTGAAGGAGGCAAGCATCGACGACCTTGAGTCGTACCCGTGGCCCGATCCATCGGATCCCACCAGGACCGAAGGGCTGAGGGAAAAAGCCAAGCGCCTGCGGGCGCAGAACAAGTACGCCATCATTGCCGACCTGCCCATCCTGGGGCCGTTTGAATGCTCATGGGCCTTCTTCCGGGGCCCGGATCAGTTCTTCATGGACTTGATCATGGACAAGCCGTTTGCGAGCGCCTTGCTGAACAAGCTCGCCGATCTGCACATTCAGCTCTACAAGAACTTTCTCGACGCCGTCGGCGATTATGTCGACATCGTGATGGTGGCCGACGATCTCGGCGCGGAGAACAGCCCGCTGATTTCCCTGGAAACCTACCGGGAACTGATTCGGCCCTGTCATCAAAGGATTTGGCGCTTCATCAAGCAGAACACCGATGCGCGGCTGTTCCTTCATTCATGCGGCAGCGTCGCGCAGTTCATCCCCGATCTGATCGAGGACGGTGTCGACATTCTCAACCCGGTCCAGGTGACCGCCAAGGGCATGGACAGCAGCATATTGAAGCGCGACTTTGGCGACAAACTAACATTCTGGGGAAGCATCGACACGAAGCACGTAATGCCTTCCGGTTCGACGCAAGTTGTCGAAAACGAGGTCAAAAAGCGGATTCATGACCTGGCGCCGGGCGGGGGTTTCGTGCTGGCGGCCGTGCACAACCTGCAACCGGGCGTGCCGCCGCAAAACATTTGTGCGATGTACGAGGCCGGCAGGAAGTATGGAAAGTACCCGATCAACCTGTAAACGGTATTGACTGGCGGAGGCAGCGGCGATGCATGCGAGGCTGAGGGCAATCTACAAGTTGCGCGGTTGATAGCGGCCAGTCGACCGGGGAAGCGTTTTGAGCTGAGCTTAATCGTGTTCTAAAAAGATTTTTGGAAAGGAAATCAAATGCAAGACGTTCTGCTGGATTATGGCGACACGAAAATGCGTGTGGAGCTGCCGGATCACGCCACGGTGATCCGCTACGGAAAGACCTACACCGATCCCGCTCCTCTTGGCGATTCGGTGGAACTGACGAGAAAGGCGTTGAAAAGTCCGTTGGACACGCCGCCGCTGAGCACGATGGCCGGTCCGGACAAAAAGGTGGTGATAGGATTTCCCGATCGCGTCAAGGGCGGCATCCATCCCAAGGCCCACCGTCGTATCGCCATCAGGGCAGTGCTCGATGAGTTGCTGGCCGGCGGGTGCAGGCTGGAGAACATCACATTGCTATGCGGTGTCGGTCTGCATCGCCAGAACACCCTGGAAGAATTTTACTGGTATCTGGGCAAGGACATCGTCGATCAGTTCTATCCGGGGCGTCTGGTCAACCACGACGGCGAGGCGGCCGATCTGAGGGATTTCGGAAATGATGCGATGGGCAACCGCGTCCAATGCAACCGCATGCTGGTGGATGCCGATCTCGTGGTCATGATCGGGCACTGTGCGGGCAACCCCTACGGGGGTTTCAGCGGCGGCTTCAAGATGCTGGTCACCGGTTTCTCCGGCTGGCAGTCGATTGCATCTCACCATACGCCTGCGACAATGCACCGTGACGACTGGCTGGGCGGCTCGCAACATCAGCACATGCGCCACCAGTTCAAATCCATCGGCGAAGCCATGCAAAAGGGGATGGGGAAACAGGTTTTTGCGGTTGACGCGGTGCTCGGGCAATTCGGCGAAGTCCTCGATGTGCAGGCCGGCACGATTCCCGCCGTCGAAGCGGCCACCTGGCCGCTGGCCGAGCGCCGTACGACCATCCCGGTGGAAATGAGCGATCCGGCGGATATCCTGGTGCTGGGCATGCCCCGCAATTTCCACTACGGCCCCGGCATGGGCACCAATCCCATTCTTGCGGGGCTTGCCATCGGCGGGCAGTATTCCCGCTGCTGGCCCTGCCTGCGACCGGATGGAGTGGTGATCGTCGCCGGCGCCTGCGACGGCTGGTTCAACGACAGGTGGTTCCCCTCGTATCGGGAAACCTATGACGCCCTGCAGAGATACCAGAATCCGACGGATTTCCTGCACTCCGCCGATGCGGAAGCGATCACCATGAATTACGAGTACCGCTTCGCCTACTCCAATTTCAACACTTACCACCCGTTCCATGCCATGTCCATGATCAGCGGCGGCGCCGTTCTGGGCAAGCGCACCCAGGCGGTCATCATGGTCGGCGCGCAGAAGCCGGTGTACGCGCGCGGCATGGGCTACCTACCGGTGGCGACCTTCGATGAGGCCATGCGCCTTGCTGCGCGCTATGTGGGAAGCAAGGCCAGCATGCTTTGCACGCCGGAATGCTTTTCCGGCGGTGCCGCACCGCATCTGAAGCGCAAATGACAGTGCCTGCCTCCTGCGGGGGAGGTTTGCACGCTGTTCATCCGGGGAGGATCTCGTGAAGCATGTTGGCATAGTCGGCACTGGAACCATGGGGCGCACCGTGGCCGCGAAGTTTCTGCAAATGGGCGTCACGGTCTATGGCTACGACGCGTTCCCCGCGAGTGCGGACAAGGGTCTGGCGGCGGGAATCAGCATGTGCGCGAGCCTTGCGGAACTCGCCGGAAAATCGGACTGGGTCATTCTGTTCCTGCCCGGTCCGGCCGAAATTGCCGAATGCGTCTGCGGCGAGAATGGTCTGCTGTCTGCGCTTCCCGCAGGCGCAATCATCATCGACATGTGCACCAGCGCGCCGGACAACACCATCGCCATGGAGTCCGCGGCCCGCGCCGCGGGCGTGCGCTATATCGACGCTCCGGTGCTGGGGCGGCCGGCCAGCGTGGGCAAGTGGGCGTTGCCCGTGGGCGGAGACGCTGCGGCCCTGGAAGAAGTCAGGGCGCTCCTGAGTTTCGTCGCCGCCCACGTGGTGCACATGGGAGAATCCGGTTCAGGGCACAAGGTCAAGCTGCTCAACCAACTCATGTTCGGCGCCATCAACAGCATGACCGCGGAGATGATGGCCGTCTCGGAAAAGGTCGGGGTTCCTCCGGCCAGGTTGTACGAAATCATCACCGCCAGCCAGGCGGGCACGGTGAGCAACCTGTTCCGGGAGCTGGGGAGCAGGGTAAGCGAGGAACGCTACACGGACCCTACCTTCACCGTATCCCTGCTTTGCAAGGACGTGCGCCTCGGTGTGGAAATGGCCGAGGCCGCCGGGGCCCCGTTGATGCTCGGCCGCACCATCGATTTCATCAACAAGGCCTCCTGCGCGCAGGGATACGGCGATGCCGATAGTTCCGTGATGTGGCACTGCGTAAAAAATTTCTGGAAGGAAGGAAATACATGAAAGTTCTTGTTACGGGAGCGGGGGGGTTTATCGGGCGCTATCTTATGCCGATGCTGCTCGACAAAGGCCATACGGTGGTGGCAACCGATCTGGTCGTGCCGAAGGACGCCGTTTCATCCGATCAGATTGCCTGGCATCAGCTCGACGTTTCCCGTTCGGAAGGCGTCTACAAGATGATGCTGAGCGAACGCCCGGATGCGGTGATCCATCTGGTGTCCTGGCTGGCGGGTCCCTGCGAGGCCGACCCCCTGCGCGGCTGGGAGATCAATTTTCTGTCGACCCAGTATCTTCTGGACGCCGGCGTCGCCGCGGGTCTCAAGCGCTTTGTTTTCTCCAGTTCCATTTCGGTCTTCGGCAAGGGCCTGCCCGAGCCGGCGCGCGATGACGCCGTCAAGGAGCCCGCCACCATGTACGGGCAAACCAAGCTGGCCTGCGAACATATGCTGCGCTGGTACAAGAACAAGCATGGCATCGAGGTCGGGGCCGTACGCTTCCCCTGGGTGTATGGTCCCGGTCGCGAGACCGGAATCACGGCCATGTATTCGTCGAAACTGCTCGATGCGCTGGCCAGCAGGCAGCCCTTGCACATCCCATGGCCTGAGGAAAAAGGGGACTGGCTGTACGTCAAGGACGCGGCCAGGGCCTTGCTTCTGCTCCTCGAGAGCAAGACCATTGCGCAAACGGGATACAACATCATGAGCGGCCTTTACTCGATCCGCGAAGCCATGGCGGTGGCCAAGAAGGTGTGCCCGGAAGCCGTCATCAGCTTTGCCGACGGCGCACCGCCCTCCGACAATCCTTATCCCTTGTCTTATGACGACTCGCTGGCCCGCCGTGATCTGGGCTGGAAGCCGGAATACAGCCTGGAGGCTGGTTTTCGCGACCACATTGCGATCATGCGCGGAACGAAATAGTCACGGTGGTGAGCGGCATGCACATTCATCTTCAGCCCCTGGGCGGCATTGCCGGCGACATGTTTGTCGCCGCCATGCTCGATGCCTTTCCGCGTTGCCGCGAACAGGTATTCGCCGATATCGCTGCGGTCATTCCCGGTGCGGTTGGTGCACCACACTTGTCGGATGTGCTCAGGAACGGCATCGCGGCGCTGCACTTTTCGCTGGACGAAAAATTGCCGGCCCATTCGCACGCACACGCGCACGGACACCATCACCATGCACACGAGCACGCGCCGGTCAGCGATTACGCCGGGATCCGCAGGGTCATCGAGAGCGCGAACCTGTCGGGGTCGACCGCCTTGCATGCGCTTGCGATACTCGAAATCCTGGGCCGGGCAGAATCGCACATTCACCGCGTGGCGCTGGAGGAGGTTCATTTTCATGAACTGGCGGCCTGGGATTCGCTCATGGATGTCGTGGCGGCGGGGAGTGTGATCTCCGCACTGGGCGAAGCGACCTGGAGCGTTTCCGCGTTGCCCCTGGGGAGCGGACAGGTCAAGACCCAGCATGGCTTGCTGCCCGTTCCGGCTCCGGCGACGATGCGCATTCTGGAAGCCTATCCGTGGCGCAGCGACGATGTTCCCGGCGAGCGCGTCACCCCGACGGGCGCGGCGATAGTCCGCTACCTGGTTCCTCCGGAACATTTGTCGAAAAAGCCGGAAGGCATGCTCTCGGGTGGTGGATACGGGGCCGGAACGAAGAATTTCCCGGAGATGGCGAACGTGCTGCGCGTCATGGTGTTCGACCAAGCGCAACAGGGGAAGGGGGAGGGGAGCGCAGTCGCCGTTCTCCAGTTCGACATCGACGACATGAGCGGGGAAGAGATCGGCGTGGCCGCCGAGCGCCTGCGGCGGGAAAAAGGCGTACTCGATTTGCTGCTGGTCGCGGCGCAGGGAAAAAAGGGCCGTCCGGTCACGATGTTTCATCTGCTGATCGACCCCGCGTGTCTGGACGAATGCAGCCGCCTCGTGTTTCGGGAAACTTCGACCATAGGTTTGCGCTGGAGCATGCTCGATCGAATCGTGCTGCCGCGGCAGATGCGGCGCAGCGCCGAAGGTCTGCGCTTGAAGGAAGTACGGCGCCCGGATGGAAGCGTAACGGCCAAAATCGAAAGCGACGAGCTTGAATCTCTGGCGGGTCTGGCACTGCGCCGTCAGACCAAGGCCGCGGCTGAGGGGGCCTCATGAACGACGCATTGCTGGCCGCCGAAAAGCGGTTGAAGGAAATCCTGGCGGGCTATTCCCCGCTGGCCATTGCGGTCAGCGGCGGCGTGGACAGCCTCACCCTCGCGACCGTGGCGCATCGCGTCTTGCCCGTCGCACCCTTGATGGTGCACGCCGTCTCTCCGGCGGTACCCCTTGCGGCAACCGAGCGGGTTCGCGAAATGTCCGGGCGGGAAGGATGGAGTCTCAGGGAAATATCGGCGGGAGAATTCGCAGACCCGGACTATCGGGCCAATCCCTACAACCGTTGCTATTTTTGCAAGTCCAACCTCTACCGCTCGATACGCACGATTACGGACCGGCGGATCGCCTCGGGCGCCAATCTCGACGATCTGTCGGATTACCGCCCCGGCCTGAAGGCTGCCGCCGAACGAGACGTGGTCCATCCTTTTGTCGACGCGTCCATCGATAAAACGACCATTCGACAAATTGCGCGTGTGTATCAATTGCACCACTACTCCGATCTGCCGGCGCAGCCCTGCCTGGCCAGCCGGGTCGAAACCGGCCTGCCGATCCGGGCGGGCGATTTGAGCTTCATCGATGAATTCGAATCCGAACTCAGGCAAACACTCGGCGAATTGTCCACGGTACGCGTGCGCATACGCAAACCGGGCGTATACGTCGAGCTCGGCGAAATGCCCGACCAGGAGACCGCACCCGTTTTGGAAGCAAGGGCGCGCCGTTACTGCGAGCAAGCCGGCTACGCGTTTGTCGCCATCACCGCCTACCGCCAGGGCTCGGCTTTCGTGAAGGAAAAAGCGACATGAGCACGAAAGCCGTCATGGATTGGGACCGCGAGCAGCGCACGGGTTTGGCCGAGGCAGTCTACGCGGAAGGCAAGCCTCCGTCTTCTCTTGCCGGTTTGCTGGAGCAGGCGGCCAGCGAGAAACGGCGCCTCCTGGTCACGCGTCTTTCGGCAGACGCATTCGCGGCCTTGCCCGCGAGGCTGATCGGCATGCTCGATTACGACGCCTTGTCCAAGACTGCGATTCTGGGCGGAATCGTGCACGCGCCCAAAGCGCGTGTCGCCGTGGTCAGCGCCGGCATGGCCGACGCATCGGTGGCGCAGGAAGTGTGTCGCACGCTGGCATTTGCGGGCGTGGGTTCCCGGCAGATCGCCGATGTCGGGGTGGCCGGTCTCTGGCGGCTGATGGCGCGCCTGGAAGAAATCCGCGCATATCCCGTCGTCGTTGTCGTTGCCGGGATGGAAGGCGCGCTCTTCAGCGTTCTTGCCGGACTGGTCAGCGCACCGATCATCGCGGTCCCCACCTCGACCGGGTACGGCGTGAGCAGCGCAGGTCAGCTTGCCTTGCACAGCGCGCTGGGGAGTTGCGCGCCCGGAGTCGTCGCGGTCAACATCGACAATGGCTTTGGCGCCGCGCAGGCGGCGCTGCGCATGGTAAACAGTCTGCAAATAGCGGAAACCGCAGCCATTGGTCTGTCGTCGTCCGCTGCGCAGCCCGAGGAGCCGGAGCAGCAGGAGATTTCCTGTGCAAATTCCTGACGGCTGCCGAGGTCCTGCGGCGGCATTGTGCCACTCACGCGCGCCATCGCCCGGGAGTGGTAGCGTCACGGCATCACCCGCGATGCCATCGGGCCCGGTTTTTTGCGGACCCAATTGACCTGACCTGGAGAACACCCATGCGCGTCATCTTCGTACTGTACGATTCGCTGGTGCGCGGCGCCATGCAATGCTATGGCGGCACGCACATCGATACTCCGCAGTTTTCGCGCTTTGCGCAGCGTGCGGTCACGTTCGATTCGCACTTTGCCGGCAGTCTGCCATGCATGCCGGCGCGCCGGGATATGCATACTGGACGACTCAATTTCCTGCACCGCAGCTGGGGCGCGCTCGAACCGTTTGACCAGTCCTTCTCCGAGCTGCTGCGCGCGGCGGGCGTGTACACACACCTCGTTTCCGATCATTACCATTACTGGGAGGACGGGGGCGCCACTTACCACAACCGCTACTCGTCCTGGGATTTCATCCGGGGCCAGGAGTGGGACCGGTGGAAAGCCATGGTTCAACCGCCGCTCGATCGGTTCCGGCAGATGTATCACGGACTCCAGCAACCGTCCGCGCCAACCGACGGCCGGCTGCAGGCGATGGTGAACCGCGAGTTCATCAAGGAAGAGAACGAATTCTGCTGCCCGCGAACGTTCGCTTCCGGCTTCGAGTTTCTGGACCGGAATCGCGACGCGGACAACTGGTTGCTGCAGCTGGAATGTTTCGACCCGCACGAGCCGTTTCACGCACCGGCGCGATTTCGCGCACGCTATCCGA
>JAENXP010000354.1 GCA_016649475.1 Burkholderiales bacterium
AGCCACGAGGGCAAGCTGCAGGTGGAACTGGCGCAACTCGAGTACGCATCCACGCGCCTGGTGCGCGGCTGGACGCACCTTGAACGCCAGCGCGGCGGGGGCGGATTTCTCGGCGGCATGGGTGAAACCCAGATCGAGATCGACCGGCGCCTGATCGGAAAACGCGTAAAGGCGCTCAAGGACAAGCTGGTTCAGTTGAAGCGCCGCCGCGATGTGCAGCGTCGCGCGCGGGTACGCGGGGAGGTGCTGTCGGTTTCGCTGGTCGGGTACACCAATGCGGGCAAGTCCACGCTGTTCAATGCCCTGACCCATGCCGACAGTTACATTGCCGACCAATTGTTCGCCACGCTCGACACCACGACGCGGCGCATGTACCTGGAAGGGGCGGGCAACCTGGTGTTGTCGGACACCGTCGGCTTTATCCGCGATCTGCCGCACGCCCTTGTGGCCTCTTTTCGCGCGACGCTGGAGGAAACCATACACGCCGATCTGCTGCTGCACGTGGTCGACGCCTCGAGCAGCGTGCGCGATCCGCAGATCGCCGCGGTCAACGCGGTGCTCGCCGAGATCGGCGCGGACGCGATCCCGCAGGTGCTGGCGTGGAACAAGATCGACCTGACCCCTGTTTTGCCGGGCTTGGAGCGAGACGAGTATGGTAAAATCTGCCGTGTCAGCTTGAGCGCTAAGACGGGCGCCGGCCTGGAATATCTCAGAACCGCGCTGGCCGAAGTCGCAGCTGCGAGAAAGTCCGCTTCAATCGGTCAGGACATGGAACATTGTCATAAGGATACGTATGTCACTTAACGACCCCCAATGGGGCAGAAAGGGCGGGGGCAGCAATCAGGGGCCGCCGGATCTAGACGAGTTGTGGCGCAACTTCAATCAGAAACTGAACGGTCTGTTCGGCAAACGAGGTGGCGGCGGTGGTGGTCCGACCTCGGTCCAACCGCCCAGCATGCGCCAGATCGGCGGCGGCGCGAGCCTGCTGGTTGTCCTGGCGCTGGTGGTGTGGCTGGCGAGCGGCTTTTATACCGTCGATGAGAAGGCGCGCGGCGTGGTGTTTACCTTCGGCAAGTATTCCGAAACGACCAGCCCCGGCCTGCGTTGGCGCTTCCCGTTTCCGTTCCAGTCGCAGGAGATTGTGAACCTGTCCTCGGTGCGCACCGTGGAGGTCGGCTACCGCAACAGCGTACAGACCAAGGTGCCGAAGGAATCGATCATGCTCACCGGCGACGAGAACATCATCGATATCCAGTTCGCCGTGCAATACACGCTGAAGGACCCGCTCGATTACCTGTTCAACAACAAGCGGCCCGATGACACCGTGCTGCAGGCGGCCGAAACCGCGTTTCGCGAAGTGGTCGGGGCGAGCAAGATGGACTTCGTGCTGTACGAGGGACGCGAGCAGGTGGCGACCGAGGCGCAGAAGCTGATACAGGACATTCTCGACCGCTACAGGACGGGCATCGCGATCAGCCGCGTGACCATGCAGAACGCGCAGCCGCCGGAGCAGGTGCAGGCCGCGTTCGACGACGCGGTCAAGGCCAAGCAGGACCTGGAGCGGCAGAAAAACGAGGGCCAGGCCTATTTCAACGACGTCGTGCCCAAGGCGCGGGGCGCCGCTTCGCGCCTGACCGAGGAAGCGCAGGGTTACCGCCAGCGCGTACTCGCCAACGCCGAGGGCGAGTCGAGCCGCTTCAAACAGGTGCTGACCGAATACAACAAGGCGCCGCAGGTGACGCGTGACCGCATGTACATCGAGACGGTGCAGCAGATCATGAGCAGCACCAGCAAGATTCTGCTCGACGCCAAGAGCAGCGGCAACCTGCTGTATCTGCCGCTGGACAAGATCATGCAGATGTCCAGAGGGGGTGCGGCGGAAGCGTTGGCGCCCTCCGGGCAGTCGCTGGTCGAGCCGGGGACAAATCCGAATTCCGCGGCGCGCTCGCGCGACGCGCTGCGTGACAGACAAAGAGAGAGCCGGCCATGATGAACAATCGCATGGGAGTCGTGCTTGCCTTCATCCTGGCGGTGGCGGTGTTGACGAGCATGACGCTGTTCACGGTAGACCAGCGCGAGCGCGCCATCGTGTTCCAGTTGGGCGAGGTGAAGGAAGTCATCACCCACCCCGGACTGCATTTCAAGTGGCCCTTCATCCAGAACGTGCGCTACTTCGACTCGCGCATTCTCACGCTGGATACGCCTGACGCCGAGCGCTATATCACCTCGGAGAAGAAAAACCTGCTGGTGGATACGTTCGTGAAGTGGCGAATCATCGATGCGCGCCAGTACTACAAGAGCGTCGGCGACGAGGTGCGGGCGGAGACGCGCATTTCGCAGACCGTCAATGCGACGCTGCGCGAGGAGTTCGGCAAACACACGGTGCAGGAGGTGGTGTCGGAGGATCGCGACGTGATCATGAAAGTCGTGCGCGAGCGCGCCAATCAGGACGCAAAGCAGATCGGCGTAGGGATCATCGACGTGCGCCTGAAGCGGGTCGATTTGCCGCAGGAAGTGAGCGACTCGGTGTACAAGCGCATGGAGGCGGAGAGAAAGAGCGTGGCCAACCAGCTGCGTTCGGAGGGCGCGGCCGCGTCCGAGCGCATTCGCGCCGAGGCGGACAAGGAACGCGAGGTGATAATCGCCAACGCGTACAAGGAGGCGCAGCGCATCAAGGGCGAGGGCGATGCAAAGGGCGGCCGCCTATGCACAGGCGTACGGCCAGAATACCGAGTTCTACTCTTTCTACCGCAGCCTCGAAGCCTACCGCTCGAGTTTCAGGGACCGCAGCGACGTGCTGGTGCTGGAGCCCAATTCGGAGTTCTTCAAGTATCTCAAAGGCCCCGGCAAAGGCAGCAAGTAGCGTTCACGGGAGCGCCGGAGGTGGCGACCAGTTTCCTGATGGCGTTTGCGCTGATGCTGGTGATCGAAGGCATCCTGCCGCTCCTGTTCCCGGCGCAATGGCGCGAAACCTTTCGTCGCATCATCCAGTTCAGCGACGGCCAGATCCGGTTTTTCGGCCTGACGTCGATGCTCGCGGGTCTGTTGCTGCTGTTATTTGCGAAGTGAGGAGCAAGGGGTGACGAGCGAATCCGAACGCATGGCCGGTGCTGTCACGCCCGACGCATGCTTCCCGCTCCCCGCGATCTTTCATGCGTAACTGGGTACTGCCGGAATATATCGAGGACATTCTGCCGCCGGAGGCGCGGCGGATAGAGTCCTTGCGCGCGCAGCTGCTGGAATTGTTCCGCGTCCATGGCTTCGAACTGGTCATGCCGCCGCTGCTCGAGTACACCGAGTCCTTGCTCACGGGCACCGGCCACGACATGGACCTGCGCACGTTCAAACTGGTGGACCAGCTGTCCGGGCGCACCATGGGCGTCAGGGCCGACATCACGCCGCAGGTGGCGCGCATCGATGCCCACCTGCTCAATCGCGAGGGGGTGACCCGGCTTTGTTACTGCGGTTCGGTGCTGCATACCCTGCCCGCCGGACTGACATCGACGCGCGAGCCCTTGCAGATCGGCGCCGAGATCTACGGTCACGGCGGCATCGAGAGCGACCTGGAAATACAGCGGCTGCTGGCGCGGGCGCTGAAGCTGTGCAAACTGCCCGACGTGCGCCTGGATATCGGTCACGTGGCGGTGTTTCGCGCGCTGGCCAAGCGCGGCCGCGTCGGCGGGGAACTCGAAGCCGATCTGTTCGCGGCCCTGCAAGCCAAGGATGTCGCGGCCCTGCAAACGCTGACCAAGGGCCTGGACAAGCAGACGCGCGGCGCAATCCTGCTGCTGCCGGAACTCTATGGCGGGCGCGAAGTGATCGCGCGCGCCCGGCGCGCGCTGCCCAGGCATGCCGAGATTACCCGCGCGCTCGCCGACCTCGACCGCCTGAGCGCGATGCAGGACATTCCCGTGAG
>JAENXP010000426.1 GCA_016649475.1 Burkholderiales bacterium
CATACGGACAGCCCCGCTGGCGCAGCCGGCCACCTGTCTTCGAGGAGTCGTAGCCATGCCCCGTCATCCTGCATTCGCCGATACGGTCGGTTCTCTTTCGGACTCGGTCTACAGCCGACTGGCCGCCCGAGCTCGGGAACTCGATCTTCAAGTCGAGCTTTTTTCGCAGGGGCCTGCTGACGCCGAAATTTTCGGCCGAACCGGTGAGGAAAGCCCTGGAAGACAGGGTGAAGGGCTTCGGCGACACCAAGCTCGGCGGATCGAATATCCTGACCGGCCTCGCCGTCGTGGCCAAGCGTCTCGATACCGGCAGTCCCTGGGTCATACACAACAACCCCAAGGGACGCTACTTCAACCAGGTGGAAGGGAGCAGTTCCACGCCGAACAAGGACTATTTGCTGTCCGATGTGGTGCGTGCGAGCACGGCCGCGCCCACCTACTTCGAGCCCGAGATGATCAGGGTGTCCGACGACATGGAAGGCGCCTTCGTCGACGGCGGCGTCAGCCCGCACAACAATCCCGCGCTGCAACTCCTGATGCTGGCCACGCTCAAAGGCCACAAGCTGTGCTGGCCGACGGGCGCAGACAAACTCCTGCTGGTATCGCTCGGAACCGGCTCGAAGACATTCAAGCTCGACCCGAAGGAGGTCATGGACAACGCGGCAGCCAAGCTCGGCATACGCGCGCTGTCGACGCTGATGGAGGACGCCGGCGCGCTCAACGAGCTGATGCTGCAGTGGATGTCGGCAAGCCAGACGCCGCGCGAGATCGACAGCGAGATCGGGGATCTGAGCGAGGACATCCTTGGCGGCGGCAAGCCCTTGCTGACCTACCTGCGCTACGACGTCAAGTTCGACGACGCCTGGCTCAAGGACAAGCTGAAGCTGACGCTAGACGCACAGCAGCTCGACTCGATAGCGGAGATGGACATGGCGGAGAACATGGACACCCTGGTGAAGATCGGCACGGCAGCGGCGGGTCGGATCAAGGGCGATCACTTCGGCCGGGGTTTCGACATCGAATAGCCGCAGCTCGCTTCGCCTGGGGACACGGATGGCCGACAACAAGGGACAATCGGCGGCGCGCACGACGGCCGCCCGCCATATTCGTCCTCGCTGGCTTCGTTTGCAGGACTGACTGCTCGAGCGGGCTCATCCTGAACTTCAGCCATATCTGCGAGCAGTTCGTCCTATCTCCCCCACCCCGCCCACAGTGGTGAATCAGTGTCACCAGCCGTTTTGACGAAAGCAGAGTGACGCAATGAATTCCGAACAGAATCTTTTCATCAGTTATGCGCACATCGACGATGAGCCCCTGACCCCGGGGGAGCGGGGCTGGATCACGCGGTTTCATGCGACGCTGGAGGCGCTGTTGAGCATGCGCCTGGGGCGCAAGGCGAAGATCTGGCGGGACGAGAAACTGCAGGGCAACGATGTTTTCGGTGATGAGATCGTCGCGCAGTTCAACCAGTCCGCCGTCCTCGTTTCGATACTGACGGCGCGCTATCTCAACTCGGAATGGTGCACGCGCGAGGCGCGGGAATTCTGCGAGAGCGCGCAGCAGCGCGGCGGGCTGGTGATCGACAACAAGGCGCGGGTGTTCAAGGTGATCAAGACGCCGATCGACACCGAGGAATCGCTGCCGGCCGTGATGAAGGGTGTGCTTGGCTATGACTTTTTTGCCATCAAGGACGGGGCGCCGCTCGAATTGGATCCGGCCTACGGGCAGGAGTACGCCCAGCTCTACAACCAGAAGGTAGCAAAGCTGGCGTGGGATGTTTCGCAATTGCTCAAGACCCTGGAGGCCGCGGCGGGCGCGAGCGCTAGTGATGGCGGCAAGGCCCGCAGCGGTGAGCAGCCGCCGGCCAAGCCGGCCGTGTACCTTGCCGAGTGCAGTTACGACCGCAAGCAAACGCGGGAACTCGTCGAAGGCGAGCTGAGACGCCTGGGTTATGCGGTGCTCCCGGATCAACGCTTGCCTGCGGATGAGGCCGAATATCTCGCAGCCGTCGAAGGCTTGCTGGCGCGCTGCGCGCTGTCGATCCATCTCGTCGGTGAGAACTACGGTGCCGTGCCCGATGGTCCCAGCTCGAAGTCGGTCGGTGTGCACCAGAACGAACTGGCGGTTGCGCGCTGCAAGAGCGGCAGCCTTGCGCGGCTGATCTGGCTGCCCGAGGGAACCCGCTCGGAACAAGCGCCGCAGCAGGCATTCATCGAAGCGCTGCACCAGGACGCGCAGGCGCAGTTCGGCGCCGACCTGATCACGGGGGACATCGAGGAGCTGAAAGCCGCGATCCACGCCACGCTGAAAAAGATCGAGCAGCCGCAAGCGAAGAAAGCGGAAGGCGACGTCAGCGCCGAGCAGGCAGGCGCAGGCGACAGTGCGAAACTGGTCTACCTCCTCTGCGACGAGAAAGACCGCAAAGCCACCGTCCCTATCCGCAAGTGGTGCAAACAGGCGGGCTTGGCAGTCGAACTCCCGGCCTTCGAGGGCGATGCATCCGAAGTGCGCCAGGCCAACCAGCAGCTGCTGGCGAGTTGCGATGCCGTCCTCCTGTATTACGGGGCCGGCGACGAGGCGTGGAAACGCACCATGGACAATGAGTTGAAGAAGATGGCGGGTTACCGCGGCGGCAAACCCCTGCTGGCCCGCTGTACCTACCTGGCCGAGCCCAGGACGAGCGACAAGGAAGATCTGATCGATATGGAGGAGCCCGGCCTGATCGACGGATTGGGTGGCTTCGAGGCGGCGGCGATGGCCGGGTTCATGCAGGCGGTGAACGCGACTGGAACGAACTCGTGAGCGCCGCGACGGCCGCCATCAACACGAATCCCTTTCCGGGCCTGCGGCCCTTCCGGGAGGATGAGGAGCACCTGTTCTTCGGCCGCGAGAACCAGGTCGACGCGATGGTCGACAAACTGGCCGAGACGCACTTTCTGGCGGTGGTCGGCACCTCGGGCAGCGGCAAATCCTCGCTGGTCAACTGCGGACTGCGGCCTGCCCTGCACCAGGGCCTGATGGCCCGGGCCGGCACCGCGTGGCGCATGGCGCAGTTTCGTCCCGGTACTGAGCCGATCGGGGCGATGGCGCGCGCCCTGGCGCAGGAGGGCGTGTTGTTTCGCGAGCATGCGGCAGCGGGCCTGTCCCTGGCGGAGATAGTCGAAACCAGCTTGCGCATGAGCAAGCTGGGGCTGATCGACATCGTCGAGCAGGCGGCGCTGGACGAAGGCGTCAAGCTGCTGCTGGTGGTGGACCAGTTCGAAGAACTGTTTCGCTACCGGCAGTTGCAGGCCGCCGGGCACGGGGGCGGCATCAGCGCGGAAGCCGCCGCGTTCGTGAACCTGCTGCTGGAAGTCAAGGAGCGGGCGAACTGCCCGGTCTACGTCGTGCTGACCATGCGCTCGGACTTTCTGGGCGACTGTACCCACTTCCCCGGCCTGGCCGAGGCGATCAACGCC
>JAENXP010000667.1 GCA_016649475.1 Burkholderiales bacterium
GCCAGGTCCAGATCGGCCTGGGCAAGCCAGAAGTCGCGCAGCGATTCGATGTAGGCGTTCACCCCGATAATCTGGGAGCGGGCGTCGGCGAGCAACTCGAACACCCCGATCAGCATGCCGTTGTAGCGCAGCAGATTCTCTTCGGCGATGCGCGTCTGCAGCGGCACGACTTCGTCGCGCTGATGGCGCGCGATGTCATAGCTGGAGCGATAGTTACCGTACGCCTCACGCACCTCGGAGCGCGCATTGATCGCAGTCTCCGCAGCCCTGTTCAGAGCCTGCATGTAAACACTTTCCGCGCGCGCCACGCGGGCATCGCCCCAGTCAAAGAGGGGCAGCTCGAAGCCCACTTCCCAACCGCGCTGCGGCGGCGCCTCATTCGAGGAATTGCGCACCACCCCAAACTCCAGCACGTTGACGAAGCGGGTCGCCTTGGTGAGCCCCAGACTCTTCGCGGTCTGCTCGGTCGCCAATCGTGCGGCCTGGACATCGATGCGCTGCGCCAACGCAACCCGCTCAATGTCGGGCAGGTCCTTGGCTTGCTCCGGCAAGTCCGGCAGGCGCTCGGGCAACGCGTACCCGGTCTGCTCGCCCCAGAGACCGAGCAGCCGCGTCAGCCGCTCGCGGGTCGAGCGCTGGGCCTGCTGGGCGCGGGCGGAGTTGAGTGCGGCGTCGGCGTAGAAACTCTGCTCGCGCGCCTGTTGCAGGCGACTGAAGTTGCCCACCTGGGCCATGCGCCGCGCCAGCTCGGCGCTCGCCTCTGCCACCTGCATTACCTTGCGCAGGTAACTCGCCGTTTCCTCGGCCGCCAGCGCGTTGTAGTACGCCTTGCGCGTATCGGCCGCCAGGGAGAGCACGCTCATCGCCACCATGCCCTGGGTCTGGGCGAAGCGCCGCTCCTCCAACTCCTTGATCAGGGGCAGCGCGAGCAGGCGCGCGATATTCAGGTGAAAACCGCGCTCGAGCTCGATTTCGTCGCCTCGCCTGAACCGACCGAAGCTGAATCCCGGATTCAGCAGCCGACCCGCCTGAACCACTTCGGCTTCGGTGATGCCGAGTTCGGAGAAAGCGGCTTGCAGGCCGCGGTTGTTCAACAAGGCGATCTGCACCGCATCGTCGGCGGCAAGCGGCTTGGACAGCAGTTCAGCGACGCGTTGATCGATTGCTTCGTGATCGGCAGCGGATCTTGCCCAACGAACGTCCTTTCCGAGGTGTTGCCGCGCCGTCTGCTCAACCGTGCCGAAGCCACCGTCGGCACTGAACGAAGTGCACCCGGCCAACACGGTCGTGGCGGCAATCACCGCCAACAAGCGCCGCACCGATGCCGCTCGGCGCACTGGCGCGCTCATCAAGAACCTCGGTCTGGTCATTGCGTTCTCCCGGGCGTGGGCGGCGGCTTCTCCACGGGCGGAAGGTCGGGGGCAGCGGCCTCGCGGGCGTAGGTTCGCCAGCCACCGATCCGGCTGACCGTCTCGTTGGCCTCGCGCCAGGAAATCACCGGCTCTTCGGTGAGTTTCCGGTAATGCGCAAGGGATGACGCATGCGTTACTGTCGGCACGGGCGCGCGCGCATCGAGCGGGTCGCCGGGGGCAACGGACGATGCCGGCTGCGCATACAGCGCGGTCGCGACCGCGAGCAGGATGACTGGCGGGAGCCAGTGCGAGAGAGTTCGGAGCATGTGGTCCTCGTGTGAGGGATGAAGAATCCCGACTATGGCTGCGTCTCGGGAACGCGCTGCGCCAGGGTCGGCGCTGCGGCTCCGGCGTGCCGGAGCCAACTACACGAGTGCAGGCCGGGGTGGTCGCTCGGGGGAGGCGACGACGAAACTGCGGAAGCGGGCAGCGTTCCAGGGGAAGTCAGCCGACCCGGTTCCGTCGTCGAATGCTGCCGCTGTTGTGTTCACGATCGGGACCGCGGAATAACAGGCGACACAAGCAGTGCAGGCGGAGCTGTCCAAGACGTCCGCTGTAGTGGCCTCAGGGACGCTCGCTTGATGAGCATCGCCGAGGACCGTGTAGGTCGGGCGCTCAGCTACTACCTGCTGCAAACGGGTGGGATTCTGCGGGCCACAGTCCGGCATGGCGCCGGCGGCCATGCCTTGCGCCGGAACGGCGAAAGCCATGCCCCATATGAGAA
>JAENXP010000827.1 GCA_016649475.1 Burkholderiales bacterium
ACCTCGGGTTCGACCCCGTTCGGCTTCGACTTTTTCCTGCAGGGCGAGAAGCCGATGATGGACGCGTTCTTCCCGCACTCGGCACACACGGCCATTCTCGCATGCGGCAACTGTCACCCCGACGTATACACGTACCGTGGAACCGAGACCACGATGCAGATGATCTCGGAGGGACAGTCCTGCGGGGTGTGCCACGGCAAAGTCGCGTTCCCCGTCGATGACTGCGAGCGATGCCACACCCGGCTGGATATGACCGCGGACCGGGTGGAACCTGTAGCGCTTGGCGACCTGGTGCTGCCACGCCGCGGGCAGGACTCGACGGCACTGGGCGCAGGTCTTCCACCAGCCGAATTTTCCCACACTTCGCACCGGGTCCGGTATCGCTGTTCTGCCTGCCACCCAGATCCATTCCCGCTCGAAGTCGGCGCCACCGAGATCACAATGGCGGGCATGGCCGCTGGCGAGACGTGCGGAACCTGCCACTCGGACTCCGGCCCTGCCTTCGCGCAGATGCAGTGCAGCCGCTGCCACGCCGAACCCGCGCGCGATGTGAAATTAGAGCCATAGGATGCGCCGCGCTTCCCTCGACCTCGGTTTGATGCTGGCCCTGCTCGCGCTCGGAGCAGGATCAGCCCGGGGCCAGGCGGTCGGTCTCCAGGGGCTCGACGGCCGGGTAGGGGCGAGTTTCGACGGAACCTACACGGCAGCCGACCTGCCCAACGCGTACCAGAGGTACGGGGCTTGGCTGGAAGTCGGGACACGCGGATACCTCGTCGATCCAAGGTTCTCAAGCTTCTCTGTGCGACTGCGGCCGCTCGGCTACCGGACCAGCGCGTCCGGATTCGCCAACGTGGTCGGGGGAGGCTCCGAGCGTAGCCTCGGGTACGATCTGAGTCTGTCACTCCTCCCCAGCGCGATCGCGGGGCTGAGTCTGCGCGCGGCGAACCAAGACGTCCGGCAACGCGATCCATTCGGAAGGGAAGTCGATGGCTCGTTCAGCAACTGGCAGGCGAGTCTTGGGTTCCGGATCCCCTTGCTGCCGATCACGCTTTCGGCGCGCAATTTCAGGTGACTCGCGAATTTGTCGAGGAGATAGTGCTTGAACGGCTTCCAGTTGAAGAACAGATGGATCAGTCCGGCCAGCACGAACAGGAGGCTGAAAACGATGTGAACGGCCGCCCAGTCGGACTTTTCAGGGCCCAGAAGTGCCCAGTTGGTCCAGTAGGCGACGCGTCCCGGCGGCGTCACGAAGAGGACCAGGCCGGTGACTGTCATTACGGCGAATCCGCCGAAAACGATGAAGGCGACAAGGCCGCGCGGCCGGAATTTGCTCTTGCGCGTCATGAGGAGGCTCCTTGGGGAATCGGTGCGTGAATAAATTACAATATTAGAAGTGTGTTATATAAGCGCAAGTGTGCAATTCGCTTTTTTCAAAGGTCACCGGCCGGCCTTTGGCGCGATGGTCAGTACCCGGTCATGATCAGGCGGCATTTCGCTACGGGACAGATCGTTGGCCAAATAGAAAATCGTCCCCGCGCCCGCACGGCTCTTAGATAATCGCTTGGCCCAAAGCCCGTTGCGTCGTAGGGTTGCCGTTACGTGAGAGGTATATC
>JAENXP010000227.1 GCA_016649475.1 Burkholderiales bacterium
GCCGGCATCAAACCCGTGTCCCGGGGGACGCAGCGATGATCGAACACCTTTTCGACGTACTGCTCGCGCTGCTGATCACCTGGCTGGGCTGGCGCGCCGTGACCGATCGCGATTCTCTGCGCGCGGTGGTTACGTTCATTGCCTTGGGGCTGATGCTTGCGCTGACCTGGTTGCGCCTGCGCGCCCCAGACCTGGCGCTGGCGGAGGCCGCGGTGGGGGCGGGGCTGACTGGCGCCCTACTGCTGGTGTCCCTGAAGCGCCGGCAATCCCGCCCGGAAGGCAATCCGATCGAGCCTGGGAAAGAAGAATCGTGATCCGCAAACTTTTTGTGGGCGCCGCCGCTAGCGCACTGTTCGGCCTGCTGGCATGGAGTCTGTACCACCTGCCTGCACATCCGGCCGGTTTGACGGTGCAGGCCCATGCTGCCTTGCCGCGCAGCGGGGTAAGCCACCCAGTGACCGCCGTGCTGCTGAACTATCGCGGTTACGATACGCTGCTGGAGATCGCGGTGTTGCTGTTAGCGGTCGTGGGTGTGTGGTCCCTGCGCGCCATGCCCGCAGGCGGGCCCGAGGCACGTGGCGCGCCGATACTCGGCGCCCTGTTGCGGCTGATCGTGCCGTCGCTGTTGCTGGTCGGCGGCTACATGCTGTGGATCGGCGCTTTCGCGCCGGGTGGCGCGTTCCAGGGCGGTGCGCTCTTGGGCGGTGCGCTGGTGTTGCTGCTGCTCGGCGGCTTGGGCGGCGCGCTGTTGCGCCACATCGGTCTGTTGCGCGCGGCGCTCTCGGCCGGGCTGCTGGTATTCATCGCCGTCGGCGCCCTCTCGATGGCGGTCACCGGCACGCTGCTGCAATATCCCGAGGGCCTTGCGGGCACGCTGATCCTGGTGATCGAGAGCGCGGCGATGGTATCCATCGGCTTGACGCTAGGCGCGATGTTTCACGGCGGCCGACCGGTGCGCGCAGAGGGGGCCGGGGACGATGAGTGAACCACTGACCGGGCTGTATCTGATTGTCGGCGCCGCGCTGTTCGCGCTGGGCCTTTATGGGCTGATCGCCAGCGCGCACGTTCTGCGCAAAATCATCGCCCTGAACGTGATGGCCAACGGCGTGTTTCTCGTCTTCGTCGCCACGGCGGCGCGCGTGAGCGCAGACGCACCGGACCCGGTGCCGCACGCGATGGTGCTGACCGGAATCGTTGTGGCGGTGTGCGCCACCGGGCTGGCACTGGTGCTGGCCGATCGCGTGCGCGCGACACCACCAGGAACGGACGACGGGGAACACGGCCGGTGGACGTGAGCGCGGAACAGCTTATTGCGCTCCTCATCCTGCTGCCTTTGTTGGCGGCGGCGGCGGCGTTTCTATGGCCGCGCCTCGGCGGCGGCATTACCCTATTTGCAACGGTAGTATTGCTGGCGGCGGCGTTGCACCTCGCCGCCCAGGTCCTGCAATCGGGCACGATCACACACCGCGTCGGCGGTTGGGACGCACCCTTGGGTATTCATCTGCGGGCAGATGGTCTCGCCGCGTTCATGCTGGTGGTTTTCACGGTCGTGGCGCTTCCGGTTTCCTACTACGCACGCGGCTATTTCAGCCTGCGGGCACACACCGGCGCGTCGCCTTCACACTTTTTCTGGCCGCTGTGGCTGTTTCTCCTCGCGTCGCTGAACGCGATGGCGCTCTCGGCGGACATCTTCAACCTGTATGTCACGCTGGAACTGATGGGCTTGGCCGCCGTAGCGCTGGTGGCGCTGGCCGGTGATGCCCCGGCGTTGAAGGCGGCGATGCGCTATCTTCTCGTCAGCCTGGCCGGTTCGCTATTCTTCCTGATGGGGGTGGCGCTGCTTTATGCGGCCTACGCCACAGTGGACTTGACCCTGCTGGCGGAGCGCATCGCCCCCGAACCCGTGGCCTGGACCGCGCTGGCGCTGATGACCGGCGGCCTGATGGCGAAGGGCGCGCTGTTCCCGTTGCATTTCTGGCTGCCGCCTGCGCACGCCGGCGCGCCCGCTCCGGTCAGCGCCGCGCTCTCCGCACTTGTCGTCAAGGGTGCGTTCTATATTCTGCTGCGTCTGTGGTTCGAGGCCTTCGGCGGCGTGACGACGGCGCTCGCCGCACAGTTGCTCGGCGTGCTGGGCACCGCGGCGATCCTCTGGGGATCGGTGCAGGCGTTGGTGCAAGTGCGTCTAAAGCTGCTCATTGCCTACTCGACCGTGGCCCAGCTCGGCTACCTGTTCCTGCTGTTCCCGCTGACGGCCGGTGCGGCGGGTGCGGCCACTGTATGGACCGGGACCATGGTGTTTCTACTGTCCCACGCCACGGCCAAGGCAGCGATGTTCCTCGCCGCCGGTAACCTCCTGCTCACGGCTGGCCACGACCGGATCAAGGAACTGGGCGGCGCCGCGCACACGCTGCCGGTGTCGGTCTTCGCCATCGGGCTCGCGGGCATCAGCCTGGTGGGGCTACCACCCAGCAGCGGCTTCATCGGCAAATGGCTGTTGCTCGGTGCCAGCCTGGAACAGGGCCAATGGTGGTGGGCGATTGTCATACTCGCCGGCAGCCTGCTCGCTGCGGCCTATCTCATGCGCGTTCTGATTCCCGCTTTTACCCGCGACCCGGAATTCAAACCGGTTGTTCATGTCCCACGCGGCATGGAATGGACCGCGTTCGCCCTAGCCTTGCTGTCGTTGACGCTCGGTTTCTTCGCCACCTGGCCCGCGGATCTGATCGCCGTAGGCGCCGCGGCCAGCGCCGGTGCAGGGGGGGCGCCATGAACGCGGAAGCCGCGCTGCTGCTCGCCATCCTGCTCAGTTCTTTCGTCACCGGGGTGCTGATCTTCACCTTGCCTGAAGCCAGTCACCGCTTGCGCACCGGCCTCAATCTGCTTGGGGCCGGATCGAAACTTGTGTTTGTCGCTTTGCTGGTCCGGGGTGTGTACGCAGGGCGCGAGTATGCGGTCTCTTGGACAATGGCCCCCGGCGTCGAGTTCGCCCTGGGCGCGGATGCCAACTCGGTATTGTTCGTCACGCTCTCGACGATCCTGTGGCTTTTCACCACGCTCTACGCAATCGGTTACCTGGAGGACTCGCCGCATCGCAGCCGCTTCTTCGGTTTCTTCAGCATGTGCGTCAGCGCCACAATCGGGCTGGCGCTCGCGGCCAATCTCGTTACCTTCCTGATATTCTACGAACTCTTGACCCTCGCCACCTTTCCTCTGGTAGTGCATCGCGGCACGCCGGCGACGATGCGCGCCGGCAAGGTCTATATGGCCTACACGCTGGGCGGAGGCGCCACGCTATTGCTGGCGGTTGCCTGGCTGCAGAGCATCGCCGGGCCGATCGCCTTCACCGAGGGCGGGGCCTTGGAGCACGTCGTGGCAAGCCATCCCGCCGAGCTACGCTTGGTGTTCGCCTTGTTCGTTCTCGGTTTGGGCGTGAAGGCCGCGCTGGTGCCGCTGCACGGTTGGTTGCCCCAGGCGATGGTCGCGCCGGCGCCGGTCAGCGCGCTGTTGCACGCGGTGGCGGTGGTGAAGGCGGGCGCGTTCGGCATCGTGCGGCTCGTCTATGACGTCTACGGCGCCGAGACCGCGCAGTCGCTGGGTGTGCTTGCCCCTCTCGCATGGCTGGCCGGGTTCACCATCGTGTATGGTTCGGTGCGCGCGCCGTTCCAGGACGAGTTGAAGAAACGGCTCGCCTATTCCACGATAAGCCAGGTGTCCTACATCGTGCTCGGCGTGGCCATTTTCGGGCCGTTGGCGAGCATCGGCGGCATCGTCCATATGGTGCATCAGGGTCTCATGAAGAGCACGCTGTTCTTCGGTGCAGGAAACTACGCCGAAACGCTGGGTATTCATCGGGTCAGTGAGATGAACGGCGTGGGCCGGCGCCTGCCGTGGACCACCGTCGCGTTTACCGTTGCCGCGCTGGGCATGATCGGTGTGCCGCCGCTGGCCGGCTACATCAGCAAGTCTTATTTACAACAGGGCGCACTGGCGGCCGGCGCCGATTGGGTGGTGCTGGTGCTAGGCGCCAGCAGCCTGCTCAACGCCGCCTATTTCCTGCCCATTTTGTTTCGCGCCTGGTTCCTGCCGGCGCCGCGTCAATGGCCCGCGGAACGCCGTTTCGGCCGCTGGGAAACGCACTGGATGCTGCTCCTGCCTCCGCTGTTCACTGCCGCGCTGGTGCTGTACGCCGGCCTGCTCGCGGATTCGTCCTTCAGCCCGCTGGCGTGGGCGAAGCTCATTGCGGCAAGGGAATACGGGCAATGAACAGGACGCTCTCCCGATTTCCCTTGTGCCGGCCCGGACGCCGCGCCCACTTCGACCGATCCGGACTATCTGGCTGTCGAGCTTTTGGGTTTATTGAGCATCATGGTCTGACTATCGCCACGGCAAGTGCGCTAGCTGAATGCCGATGTCTGCGGCTCGGCGGACGGGTTTGAGGCAGCGTAGCTCAGGCGGAATCGCCGGTGACAAACAGGCGATCTCTTGCCGCTCCAGTAATGGCGACGACGCAGGGGTGGGTTACGCGCCGCTCGACCGAAATCGCGAAGAACTCCTCCAAGATTTCCTTCGTTCGGCCGAGCGTTTTCACGTTGTACTGCTTTTCGATTTCCGATTCCAGAACGGTGGGACCGATGAACACCCCCGCGCCGCGCTGTCCGAACGCCTTCATGAGCGCGCTGTCGTCGAACTCACCGGTCACCCGGGGCCGGAGTTTATTCGCCTCGCACCACTGATCCAGGCGCGATCTCACTGCCGCGTCTGGGCCGGGAACCAGCATCGGCGCACCGTCCAGGCAGGCGGGAAATCTTCCTTTGCAGCTCTTGAAAAGCGCGGCGGACGCGAAGAAACTGGTTCCTGATTGCCCGAGCCGGTGGTTGAATGCGCGCACGCTCACCGAGGGCGGTATCGGGGCGTCGGCGATGACCAGATCCAGCCGATGGACGGCAAGTTCCGCAAGGAGGCTGTCGAGCTTCCACTCCCGGCATACGATGCGCACGGGCGTAGACAGATGGATCGCCGGTTCTATCAGGTGATAGGCGACCGCCTTCTGAACGGCGTCGGCAACGCCGACCCGGAACTCGACCGGACGGCCGCCCGCCGGGTAGTTGCGCAAAGACTCCTCCAGTTCGGACCCGAGCGCGAAGATATCCTGCGCGTAGCCGAAGGCGAGCTGACCAGCATCGGTCAGTTCGAGATTGCGCCCGCTCTTGGCGAATAGAGGCGCTCCCAAGTCATCCTCAAGCAGTCCGATCTGACCGCTGATCGTCTGCGGCGTCAC
>JAENXP010000815.1 GCA_016649475.1 Burkholderiales bacterium
ACGCTGCCTCGAGCGGCTGGCCGATGCCGATGCGGTCGGCCTGCTGCGCGGCGTGGGCGCGCAGGCCGGCGTCGCACTGCTGCGCTATTTCAGCACCGAGCGCAGGACCGGCTTGCTGGCGCAGCTGCCGACCGCACTCACCATCGCATTCGAACTGCTGCTCGGCTACCCTGAAGGTGCGGTCGGCGCCTGGATGGATCCGCGCGCCCTGGCGCTGCCAGCGGACATGACCGTGGGCGAATCGCTCGAGCGCGTGCGCCGCGCCGACGAATCGCTCATCGCCGATCCCTATGTCATCGACCGCAACCAGCGCCTGCTGGGCTACGTCGAACTCGCCGATCTGCTGCGCGCGAACAGCGCCGCTACTCTGGCACGACTGGTGCGGCCGAGCCCGCACCGCTTGCCGGCGCAGGCGCTGCTCACCGGGTTGCCCGAACATCCGGCCTGGCATGAGGCGTCCACGCTGCCCGTGGTCGAGCGCGGCGAGCGCCTGGTCGGCGCGCTTACCCACGCGGCCTTGCAGCGCGCGCTTTCGCTGGAGCGCAGCGTGCCGGCCACGCGCGGTGCGCAAGACTCGCTCGCCGGCATCGCTGGCGCCTACTGGTTCGGCGTCTCCGCGCTGATCCAGGCGCTGGTCGGTCTGCTTCCGGTCGAGCGCAGCGAGAGGGAATCATGAGCGCGGACACCGCGGCTGCGGTCGCCGCGCTCAATCTGCGTTTCCTGCTCGACTATCCGCGCGAGGCCGCGCGGCGCATCGAGGCGATGCCGGCGCCCGAGGTGAGCGCGTTGCTCGCGGCCCAGCCGCTGCATGCGGTGGTCCCGGTCTGGCACAGCCTCGCCACCGACGTGGAACAGGCGGTGTTCACGGCATTGCCCGAGGGGCGGGCGGCGGAACTTCTGGCCGAACTGGAGCCCGCGCGCGCCGCGGCACTGCTGAATCGCCTCGGAGAAGAGGAGCGCGAGCGCTACAAGCAGCTGCTCAGTACGCAGGTGGCAGCCGAAATACGCGCGTTGATGCAGTATCGGCCGGACTCCGCCGGGCAGCTGATGGACCCGCGCGTGCTCGCGTTCCGCGGCGAACTGACGGCGCAGGAAGCACTGGCGCGCCTGCGACTGACCAAGCGGCGCGGATTGCGCGAACTGTATCTGGTGGATGATGACGGCCGGCTCGACGGCCGCGTCGACATCCAGGACCTGGCGCTCGCCGATCCGGAAACAACGCTCGCGCAAATAGCGCGCAAGATCTCCGACGCGGTTCAGGATACGGCGCCGCGCGAGGAGGTGGTGGAGAAGATGCAGCATGACGCGGTGACCGACCTGCCGGTGATCGACTTCGACGGGCGCCTGGTCGGCGCCATACGCCAGGCCAAGCTCGCCACCGCCGTGCAGCAGGAAACCACGCTGGACATCCAGACCATGGTCGGTGCCAGCCGCGACGAACGCGCCCTTTCGCCTGCAACCTTCGCCGTGGCGAAGCGCCTGCCGTGGTTGCAGATCAACCTGCTCACCGCCTTTCTCGCCGCCTCCGTCGTCGGCCTGTTCGAGGGGACGATTGCCAAGTACACCGCGCTCGCGGTGCTGCTGCCGGTGGTCGCCGGGCAGTCGGGGAACGCCGGCGCGCAGGCGCTGGCGGTGACCATGCGC
>JAENXP010000146.1 GCA_016649475.1 Burkholderiales bacterium
ATGCGCCGCCTGCGCCAGCGATCGCGCCCGAGGCAGCTGCGGCAACCGAGGCGCCGCCCCCGGAGCAGCCGGCGCCGGCCGCGTTGCCGGCTGACGCGGCCAAAGTCGATAGCAGCCAATTCAAGAGCATCGAGCTCCAATTCGACCAGGTATCCTGGGTCCAGATCAAGCAGGGAAACGGCAAGACCCTGCTGTCGCAACTCAACCCGGCTGGCAGCAGGAAAGTGATCAAAGGCGAGCCGCCGTTCGAAGTGGTAATCGGCAACGCCGCCAGCGTGCGCATGGCGTACGAGGGCGCTGCGGTCGATTTGCGGCCTTATTTCAAGGTCGATGTTGCGCGCCTGAAGCTCGAGTAGCCCGATGTCCGCCAAGACACGCAGGGCCACGCGCACAGCGCGCATCGGGGAAGTCGCTATCGGCGGCGGCGCGCCCATCGTGGTTCAGTCGATGACCAACACCGATACCGCCGATGCGCGCGCCACGGTAGAACAGATTTGCGATCTGGCGCGCGCGGGTTCCGAGCTGGTGCGCATCACCGTCAACACCGCGGAGGCGGCGGCGCAGGTCGCGCATATCCGCGACGAGCTCGCGCGCAAGGACTGTGCGGTGCCGCTGGTGGGAGATTTCCATTTCAACGGACACCGCCTGCTGAGCCAGTATCCCGAGTGCGCCGAGGCGCTGGCGAAATACCGCATCAACCCGGGCAATGTCGGCAAAGGTTCAAAGCGCGACGAGCAGTTCGCCACCATGATCGAAATGGCCTGCAGGCATGAAAAGCCGGTGCGCATCGGCGTGAACTGGGGCAGCCTGGACCAGGAACTGCTGGCGCGCCTGATGGACCAGAACGGCGCCAGTGCCCAGCCTCTGGCGGCCGACGCGGTGATGCGCGAGGCGCTGGTGGTGTCGGCGCTGGAGTCCGCCGCGCAGGCGGAGAAATGGGGGCTGCCCGCCGACAGGATCGTGCTTTCGTGCAAGGTCAGCGGCGTGCAGGATTTGATCTCGGTCTATCGCGAGCTGGCCGCGCGCTGCGATTATCCGCTGCACCTCGGGCTTACCGAAGCGGGCATGGGTTCGAAAGGCATCGTCGCCTCGACAGCGGCGTTGTCGGTGCTGCTGCAGGAAGGCATAGGCGATACGATCCGCATTTCGCTCACGCCCGAGCCCGGAGGCGATCGCACGCGGGAAGTGGTGGTGGCGCAGGAAATCCTGCAGACCATGGGCTTGCGATCGTTCGCACCCATGGTCATCAGCTGTCCCGGTTGCGGGCGCACCACCAGCACCTATTTTCAGGAGCTCGCGGCGAACATACAGGCATACCTGCGCAGCCAGATGCCTCTGTGGCGCGAGCAGTTTCCGGGCGTCGAAGACATGCACGTTGCAGTGATGGGCTGCGTGGTCAACGGCCCGGGCGAATCCAAACATTCCAATATCGGCATCAGCCTGCCGGGCTCGGGCGAGCGGCCGGTCGCGCCGGTATTCGTGGACGGCGAGAAGACGGTGACGCTCAAGGGCGAAACCATCGCCCTTGATTTTCAGAAGATCGTGGACGAGTACGTGCGCAGCCATTACGGTGCGGGCGCCGTCAAAAAGGTCGATACCATCCAGAACAAGGCTGCGGTCTAGGCCATACATGATCCGAACGCAATAATGAGCCATACCTTACAGGCAGTCCGCGGGATGAACGACATCCTGCCGGAGGACGCGGCACTATGGGAGGAGCTGGAGGAGACGCTACGCTCCTGGCTGCGCAGCTACGGCTATCGCAACCTGCGCACGCCGCTGCTCGAGCCGACGGCCCTGTTTCGCCGTGCCATCGGCGAGGCGACCGATATCGTCGAGAAGGAAATGTACAGCTTCGTCGACGAGCTGAACGGCGAAGCGCTGACCCTGCGTCCGGAAGCCACTGCGTCCACGGTGCGGGCGGCGATCCAGCACAATCTGCTGTACGGCAGCCCGCAAAGACTGTATTACATGGGCCCCATGTACCGCCATGAGCGGCCGCAGAAGGGGCGTTACCGCCAGTTTCACCAGGTCGGCGCGGAAACCCTGGGCTACGCCGGTCCGGATGTGGACGCCGAGCTGCTACTGATGTGCGCGCGGCTGTGGGATGACCTGGGGCTCTCCGACATCAAGCTGCAGCTCAATTCCATCGGCAGCCCGGAGGAGCGCCTGCGCCATCGCGCGGAGCTGGTGCAGTATCTGCAGGCGCACGAGGACGTGCTGGACGACGACGCCAAGCGCCGATTGCATACCAATCCCTTGCGCGTGCTCGACAGCAAGAATCCGCTGATGCAAGCGATGATCGAGGCGGCGCCGCGGCTGCTCGATCACCTGGGCGAGGCCTCGCTGGCGCATTTCGAAGGGGTGCAGCAGGTGTTGAAGGACACCGGCATTCCCTACAGCATCAATCCGCGCATGGTGCGCGGCCTGGATTATTACAATCTTACCGTGTTCGAGTGGGTCACCGACCGCCTCGGTGCACAGGGCACCGTGTGCGGCGGCGGGCGCTACGACGGACTGTTCGAGCAGATCGGCGGCAAGCCGACGCCGGCATGTGGTTTCGCCATGGGGCTGGAGCGGCTGCTGGGACTGATGCAGGAGGCGCGCGCGCGGGAACCCGCGGCCCATTGCGAAGTCTACATCGTGCACCAGGGCAGCGCGGCCGACCGCATGGCCTTCGGCGTTGCCGAGGAGTTGCGCAACTATGGCCTGTCGGTAATCCAGCATTGCGGCGGCGGCAGCTTCAAGTCGCAGATGAAAAGAGCCGACGCGAGCGGCGCGGTGCTTGCCGTGATTTTGGGCGAGGACGAGGCGGCCAGCGGCGAGGCGAGCGTAAAGCACCTGCGCGTGGCGCGCGAACAACTGCGCGTGGCGCGCTCCGACCTGCCCGACACCGTAAGCAATTTGTTGTACGTGGATGAAGGGCAAGAGGCCGTTTCGGAATTGGCGCAAACGCCGCTGAGTTAGACAAGCACCATGGGCAAGAAAGGGGAGGGATCTTCTTTTCCCTTCCGGAACCCCTCATATCGTTGATGGATTAAAGGACCGAGCATGGCTACATACGATCTGGAAGAGCAGGAACAACTGGCCGCGTTGAAAGCGTGGTGGCAGGAAAACGGCAGTCTGGTGCTCACTGTCGTCACGCTGGTACTGGTCGCGCTTGCCGCGTGGCAGGGCTGGGGCTACTACCAGCGCAACCAGGCGGTCCAGGCTTCGAATCTGTACGGCAAGGTGCAGAAGGCGGCGCGAGCGGGCGATCTGAAGCAGGTGCAGGAAAACACCGGCGCAATTCTCGAGGCTTATCCGCGCACGGCCTATGCCGCCATGGCGGCCCTGGTATCGGCCAAAGCGCACTTTCAGGGCGGCGACCTGAAGACCGCGCACGCCCAGCTCACCTGGGTTGCCGAGAACGCCAAGGACGAAGGCCTGCAGGATATTGCGCGCCTGCGGCTTGCCAGCGTGATGCTGGATGAAAAGGCCTATGACGATGCGTTGAAGACCCTGGATGCCGCGCACGGCACCGCGTTCGACGCGCTGTTCCTGGCGGCCAAGGGAGACGTATTCGTCGCTCAGGGCAAGAAGGAAGAGGCGCGCAGCGCTTATAAAGCCGCGCTGGACAAGGAAGTTGCGGGGGAGGCGGCGCTGCGCGGGTCGATCCAGCTGCGCCTGGATGCGCTGGGAACCGCGCAATGAAGCGTGCAATCCCATTGGTTCCGCTGCTAGTGGCGACGCTGCTGCTCGCCGCTTGTGGCGGCAGCAGCAGTGTGGTGCCGGAAATGGCGCAGTTGCCTGCGATCGCACAGTCGATCAAGGTGAATACGCTGTGGCAGGCGAATGTCGGCAATTCCCAGCAGGCGGTATTCGCGCCCGCGGTCGCGGCCGACAGCGTGTATGCGGCTGCGAACGACGGCTCGATCATGCGCCTGGACGCGGCCAGCGGCAGACAATTGTGGCGCGTCAGTGCCGGGGAGCGCCTCACCGGGGGCGTAGGCGCCGGCGAAGACCTGGTGGTAGTGGGCAGCGGCAAGGGCGAGGTGCTGGCTTTCGACAGCAGCGGCACTGCGCTATGGAGGGCTCTGGTCAGCAGCGAGGTGCTGGCCGCGCCGCAAGTGAGTAAAGGCGTGGTGGTGGTGCGCAGCGCCGACGGCCGCATTTTCGGTCTGGACGCGAGGGACGGAAAACGCAAGTGGTACTACCAGCGTTCGACGCCCGCGCTGACGGTGCGCTCGCCGGTGGGCATCAGCATTGCCGACGGCGTGGCCTACGCCGGTTTTGCCGGCGGCAAGCTGGTCGCGATCAGTCTGTCCAACGGCGCGGTGCGCTGGGAGGCGACCGTCGCTTTGCCGCGCGGCGCCACCGAGCTGGAGCGGGTAACCGACGTAATCGGGCTGCCGGTGGTGGAAGGGCGCGAAGTCTGCGCGGTGGCCTATCAGGGCCGTATCGGCTGCTTCGACGTCAACAACGGTCAGACCTTGTGGGGGCGCGATCTGTCGAGCACCTCCGGGCTGGCCCTGGACGTACGCTATGCCTTCGTCAGCGACGACAAAGGCGCGGTGCATGCGCTTGATCGCGCGAGCGGCACCAGTTTGTGGCGGCAGGACAAGCTGAGCCTGCGCAATCTGTCGGCGCCGCTCGCGCACGGACGCGAGATAGTGGTCGCGGACATTCAGGGATATGTGCATTTTCTCTCGCGCGAGTCCGGCGCCTTTGTCGGTCGCGTGGCGACCGACGGCAGCCCGGTCAGCACCAGTCCGGTCAGCCTGCCCAACGGCGGCTTTTTGATACAGACCCGCAACGGCGGGCTGTATGCCTTCGACACTGAATAGAAAGAGCGATCACGGCGAAAGCGCAGAGCGCGCCCAGGGGAGAATAGTTGAATTCTTTCCCGGCGCCGCGTGCTTGCGCCTGATCCGGCCCGCATGAAACCCACCCTAGTCATCGTCGGCCGGCCCAATGTCGGCAAGTCCACGCTGTTCAACCGGCTCACGCGCAGCCGCGATGCACTCGTGGCCGACATGCCCGGGCTGACACGCGACCGCCACTATGGCGAAGGACGCGTGGGCGACAGGCCGTTTTTCGTCGTCGATACCGGCGGCTTCGAGCCGGTGGCGAAAGAAGGCATATTGCACGAGATGGCGAAGCAGACGCTGCAGGCGATTGCCGAAGCCGACGTGATCCTGTTCATGGTCGACGTGCGCCAGGGGCTTGCGGCGCAGGATCGCAACATTGCCGCCTTGCTGCGCAAGACCGGAAGGCGGGTGTTGCTCACCGTGAACAAGGCCGAAGGCATGAACGTGGGCGTGGTCACGGCCGAATTTCATGAACTCGCGCTGGGTCAGCCTTATGCCATTTCGGCTGCGCACGGCGAAGGCGTAAACGATCTTGTCGAACTGGCGCTCGCCGGGTTCGAACCCGACTCCGGGGAGGAACCGGAGGCGGATCATCCGCGCATCGCCATCATCGGACGCCCCAACGTCGGCAAATCGACGCTCATCAACAGCCTGCTGGGTGAGAACCGGGTCATCGCTTTCGACCGGCCGGGTACTACGCGCGACAGCATCGATGTCCCGTTCGAACGCAACGGCAGGCGCTATACCCTGATCGATACGGCCGGATTGCGGCGGCGCGGCCAGGTGTTCGAGTCCGTGGAGAAATTTTCGGTGATCAAGACCCTGCAGTCGGTGGACCAGGCAAACGTGGTGGTACTGGTGCTGGACGCGCAGGCGGAGATCTCCGACCAGGACGCCCACATCGCCGGCCACGTGGTCGAGAAAGGGCGCGCGCTGGTCGTGGCTGTCAATAAATGGGATGGCATGGACGACTACGCGCGCGAGTGCGTCAAGCGCGATCTTGGACGCAAGCTCGGTTTTCTCGGGTTTGCGCGCTTTCATTACATTTCCGCCCTGCAGGGCAGCGGCCTGTCGGGCCTGCTGCCGTCGATCGACGAGGCTTATCGCGCCGCCATGACCAAATTGTCGACACCGCGTCTGACGCGCATATTGATCGAAGCGGTCGAGCGTCAGCAGCCGCCGCGCAAGGGTCTGACCCGACCCAAGCTGCGCTATGCCCACCAGGGCGGCATGAACCCGCCGCTGATCGTCATTCACGGCAATGCGCTCGGCGCGGTGCCGGAGAGTTACCGCCGCTATCTGGAAGGACGTTTCCGCGAGGAATTCTCGCTCCAGGGCACGCCCCTGAAAGTGCAGTTCAAGACTTCGACCAATCCTTACTTGAAAAAGCCGTAGGGCGCCCCAATATCCTTTCCGTGGTGGAAAAGGACAGAGAATTCAATTACAGTGACGGTTCAACAACAAAACTGTGGGAGGCACGATGAGCACTAAAGGG
>JAENXP010000549.1 GCA_016649475.1 Burkholderiales bacterium
CGATCCTGATGAGCATCCTCGGCACCATCGATCGCCCGGGCGGTTTCCGCCACAAGGCACCTTTCCCGCGCGGCATTCCGCCGCTGGCGAAGACGCCCAAGGGGCCCGAAGGCGTGCGCCCGGATACGCCGCTCGCCGGGCTCGCGCTCGGCTGGCCCGGCACGCCCGATGACTTGTTCATCGACGCCGACAACCAGCCGGTACGCATCGACAAGGCTTTTTCCTGGGAATACCCGCTGTCGGTGCACGGTCTGATGCACAACGTCATTACCAACGCCTGGCGCGGCGATCCCTATCGCATCGACACGCTGATGATATTCATGGCCAACATGGCGTGGAATTCGAGCATGAATACGATGGAAGTGCGCAAAATGCTCAACGACCGCGACACCGACGGCGAATACAAGATTCCGTTCATCGTGGTGTGCGACGCGTTCCAGTCGGAAATGACCGCGTTCGCCGACCTGATTCTGCCCGATACGACCTACCTCGAGCGCCACGACGTCATGTCCATGCTCGATCGGCCGATTTCGGAATTCGAAGGCCCGGTGGACGCGGTGCGCGTGCCCGTGCTGCCGCCTACGGGTGCGTGCAAGCCTTTCCAGGAAGTGTTGATCGAGCTCGCCGGCCGGTTGAAGTTCCCCGCTTTCGTCAACGCCGACGGCAGCCGCAAGTATCGCGACTACCCGGATTTCATCACCAACTACGAGACCGAGCCCGGCTCGGGCATAGGATTTCTCGCCGGCTGGCGCGGCAAGGGCGGGGAGAAATTCATGCAGGGCGAACCCAATCCGCGCCAGTGGGAGATGTACGCCAAGAACAATTGCGTGTTCCAGCTCAAGCTGCCGCCCTCCTATCAGTACATGCGCAACTGGAACAGGGGCTATCACGAGTGGGCGCAGCGGGCGCGTCTGCGCCGCCACGCCGATCCCATCGTGATCCAGATCTATTCCGAGGTGCTGCAGAAATTCCGCATGGCGGCGCAGGGCCGGGGACCGGCGAAGCGGCGCCCGCCGGCGCACCTGGCGCAGCGCATCGAAACCTATTTCGATCCGCTGCCGTTCTACTGCGAACCGCTGGAGGCGCAGGTGACCGATGCGCACAAGTACCCGCTGAACGCGATCACCCAGCGGCCGATGGCCATGTACCACTCCTGGGATTCGCAGAACGCGTGGCTGCGCCAGATCCACGCGCACAATTATCTGTTCGTCAACCCGGCCGTGGCACGCGCGCAGGGCATTGCGGACGACGACTGGATCTGGGTGGAGTCGATGTGGGGAAAGGTGCGCTGCATGGCGCGCTATTCCGAAGCGGTGGAGCCAGGCACGGTGTGGACCTGGAACGCGATCGGCAAGGCCCCCGGGGCCTGGAACCTTGCGCCAGGGGCCAACGAAGCCGAGCTAGGCTTCCTGCTCAATCACCTGATCAGCGACGAGCTGCCTCACCCCTCTCCCTCGGGGAAAGGCCCCGGGAGTGAGGGTGCGCCGGGCGACGAACGCATCTCCAACTCGGATCCGGTGACCGGCCAGGCCGGCTGGTACGACGTGCGCGTGCGCATCTACAAGGCCGGAGCGGACGAGCCGCAGCAGTCCTCGCCGCAGGTTGCCGCGGTTTCCGCACTGCCGGGCATGGAGAGCGTGCGCAAGACCTGGCTTGCTTTCGTCGCCGGGAAGAAGAAATGAGCAAGCAGCTCGCCCTGGTGATCGACCTCAACGTCTGCGTCGGCTGCCACGCCTGCGTCACCAGCTGCAAGGAATGGAACACCTCGGGCGAGGCCGGCTTCATGTCGGACGACAATCCCTATGCGCGAGATCCCACCGGAACCTTTTTCAACCGGGTGCAGACGTTCGAGGTGGGCGAGTTTCCGAACACGCAGACGGTGCATTTCCCCAAGTCCTGCCTGCACTGCGAGGACCCGCCCTGCGTGCCGGTCTGCCCGACCGGTGCGAGCTACAAGCGCGCCGAGGACGGCATCGTGCTGGTGGATTACGACAAGTGCATAGGCTGCAAATACTGCTCCTGGGCTTGTCCCTACGGCGCGCGCGAGGTAGACGAGCACCAGAAAGTGATGAAGAAGTGCACGCTGTGCGTGGACCGCATCTACGATGAATTGCTGCCGCCCGCGGACCGCAGGCCGGCCTGCGTCATGGCCTGCCCGACCAGCGCGCGCCTGTTCGGTGATGTGCACGATCCGGAATCCGTGGTGTCCAAGGCGATACGCGACTCGGGCGGCTACGCGCTGATGCCTGAGTGGGGCACGCACCCGGCCAATCACTACCTGCCGCGGCGCAAGACCGAGATCACCCTGCATCGCGATGAACTCGAGCGCGTGGACAATCCGCTCAAGATCGACGGCAAGCTGCCCAAACCCGACGTCAGGGCGCCGTCCCTCGACGACAGCACTTCCTGGTAAGCGCGATGCGGCCTGCGTTCTCCGTCAACTTTCTTACCACGCTGATAGGAGCGGGGCAGGGGCTGTTCATCGCGCTCTACATGGCCGAACTCGGTGCGCTGCTCGGCCTCTGGACCATGCCCCCGGGGCTGTATTTCGCGCTGGGCTGCGTGCTGTCGCTCGCCTTCCTGGCCGCCGGACTACTCGCCTCGTTCTTTCATCTGGGCCGTCCCGAGCGGGCATGGCGTTCTGCGGCGATGTGGCGCACCTCCTGGCTGTCGCGCGAGGTGATCTCGCCGCTGGCGC
>JAENXP010000573.1 GCA_016649475.1 Burkholderiales bacterium
CCTCAAGGAGGACAGTCGAGCTACCGACAACGACCCGCCGGGTCTTAACCGAAAGGAGTTCGAATATGAACAAGTTCTCTTTCACCGCCACTCACGCCGCCAACGGCTTCGGCATCCCCGCAGACCGCCTGTCGCACCTGTTCGCCCTGTTGGTCGGCTTGGGTTGCGAGCCGCGGACGGGCAAAACGGCGGACACGCTCAGCCTGGCCAAAGGCGGTCTGCACTATGTGGCAAAGCCCCGGAGCCAGCAGATCACCTGCATGGCCGGCGCGGTATGGCTCACTTTCGATGGCGAACCGCAAGACGTCGTTCTGGAAGCGGGCGAGTCTTATCGTTGCGTATCGAATTCGCGCCTGGGCATCTCGGCGTTCGAGGCGGCAACGGTGCAGATTGCCTGAGGAGAGCTAAATGTCCGCTTCGGATCGAGGCTGTGCGGAAATGCTTGCGAGCTGAGGCAGTAAGACGCGTCTTTGAGGGGGAGCATTCGCCAATCTGGCCCGGCGCTCAGACGGGGCCGACCCGGATCGGCTCCGGTAAGCCCTCGGGGAGCACGCCGAGCATGCGGGCGGCGGCCTGCATGGCGACGATGTAACCGTAGGTGCCCAGGCCGCAGACCACACCTGTCGTTACGGTGGACATGATCGAATGCCGGTGCAGTTCGTCGCGGGCGTGAATGTTCGAAATGTGGATTTCGACTATCGGCCCCGGAAACATCTTGAGCGCGTCGAGCACCGGGATCGAATGGAACGAGAGTCCGGCCGGGTTGATGACGATGGCATCGGCGCTTTTGCGCGCGGCCTGAATCCAATCGACCATCTCGCCTTCATGATTGGTCTGGCGGAACTCGGCGGCGAGCGTGAGCAGTTCGGCATAGGACCGACAACTCGCTTCGACGGCGGCCAGCGTCGTCGATCCATAGATCTCGGGCTCGCGCTCGCCGAGGAGGTTGAGGTTCGGTCCGTTCAGGATCAAGATTTTTTTCATTTCGCATGCTCCTTGTTTGCTGACGAGACGAGCGCAGACCGGCCGGTTCGAATATCCACCTCACCGCAATGATCGCCGGCAGTGCGGCTGCGCCTATTCGGAGTCCCAGGCTTTCTCCGGCAGCGGCAGCCCGGCCAGATCATCCGCGGTCAACCTGCGGTCTGGTTCGATCCCCAAATCGTCGAGGATCAGCATCAGCTGGCGCGTATGCTGCGTGGGGTGCCAAACGGCGCGCTCCAGGACTGCATGCATGGGGTGCCGGCCGAAGTAGGTATCCATTTCGGTGGCACAACTCTTGTCCGCGTACCCCGCCCACCATTGTTTGAAGCGCGCGAGCACGCCTTCGCCATAGCGCGCAATGTCTTCGCCTGTGCCTACCTGCGCTGCGGGCTCGGCCATGATGCGCTCGTAGGAGAGCGGCCCGGCGGGTGCGACTTCGAGGAAGGCCTCGGGGATGCGAAATACGTGGCAGCCCAGCGAGCGGATCGGCCGATTGCGGTTGCGGAACGGCAAGGCGAGGCGATCATCCGGAATCTGCCTGATGTAGCGCGCCGCCGCGGTGAGCACCAGGTCGAGTTTGCGCACCAGTTCCGCGGGGCTCAGGGGCTCGTGCAACTTGATCTGCAGGTCGAGAAACTTGACGACGTCGGTGAGCGTCTGCGCATAGACAAAGCGCTCGCCGCGCGACACGACCGGCACGCTGCGCGCGCCCAGGCTGCGCAGCTGCTCCATGCCGGCGCTGTTGCCCTGCACATTGATCGACTCGTAGTCCACACCCCGCCGGGTGAGGAACTCCTTGGTTCTCAGGCAGCTGGTGCATCCCGGCTGCCAAAACACCTTTACGCGCTCACTTGTAATCACGCTCGCTCCTTCGAAATTCTTGTGGTTGGATCAGGCCGGCGGCAAGGCCGGCCGTTCGGTCGCTACACCTTGCCCATGTGGGGACAGGCCTGGGCAGCATTCTAAGCGCGGCCTGCGCTAAGCAATAGTGTACTGATTTGGCAGGATCGCGGAGCCGCTTTTTGGGCGGCAGCCCATGGCAGGCAGCAGGACGGAGTGTGCTCTGCGCTCTGACATTCAGGCTAGAATCCAACACTCGCCACCCATGGGGGCCACGGCATGACGGAAAGAAAACGCAGTTTCTACGGCTGGGGTTACGCGGACTACCAGTTGCCGGCCGAGGAACTGGCCTGGTTCGAGCGTGCCTGGTCCGGCCTGTTCGACGTAGCCCGGTTCGAGCCGGCGGCGATGCCGCGCGCGGACGAGATCACGCTGCGCGCGCCGCGGGTGGCGGTGCCGGGCGCGCTGGCTGCGGTTTGCACCACGGAAAAGCACGAGCGCCTGTTGCACAGCTTCGGCCGTTCGGTGCACGATCTTGCGCGCATGATCCACCGGCGCGACTTTTCCAATCCGCCGGATGTGGTCGCCTACCCGAAAACCGAGCAGGACATCGCCGGCCTGCTCGACTGGTGCGGCGCCAACGATGTGGCGGCGATTCCCTTCGGCGGCGGCTCGAGCGTGGTGGGCGGCGTCAATCCGCCGGCTTACGAACGCTACAAGGGCGTGCTCCTGTCTCTTATACACATCTGACG
>JAENXP010000610.1 GCA_016649475.1 Burkholderiales bacterium
CTCGGCATCGTGCAGGTGCCGGAGGGGCGGCAGGTGTTCGGGCCGTTATCGGTAGAGGACAATCTGCGCCTGGGCGCCTACCTGCGCAGCAGGTCGGAAGCCGCATCGGGCATCGAGCGGGTGTACGCGATGTTCCCGGCGCTCAAGCAAAAGCGCAAGGAACCTGCGGGGACGCTATCGGGAGGACAGCAGCAGATGCTTGCCATGGGCAGGGGCCTGATGGCCTTGCCCAAACTGTTGCTGCTCGATGAGCCGAGCATGGGACTTGCACCCAAACTGGTGGAGGAGATATTCGCCTGCGTGCGCGCGCTGAAGACGGCTTCGACCACGATTTTCCTGGTCGACCAGAATGCACGTGCGGCCCTGGCCGTGGCCGACCGCGCCTACGTGCTCGAGACCGGCCGCGTTGTGCTCACCGGCACCGGCGCGGCGCTGCTCGAAGATGAGCAGGTGAAGGAGGCCTACCTTGGGCTCTAGGCGAGATGGGTCAGCGGCAGGGCGGTCGTGTCCTTCACGCGCTCCAGTGCGAAGCTGGATTTCACTTCGGTGATGCCCGGATGTTTGAGCAGCGAATTCATCACAAAGCGCGAGTAATGCTCCAGGTCCTCCACATGCACCCGCAGCAGATAGTCGAGATCGCCGGTCATGGAATAGCAGGCCACCACCTCCTGCCAGTTCTGCACCGCGCGCGCGAAGGCCTTGACCGCGCCTTCCCCGCGCTTTTCCAGTTTCACCGAAACATAGGCGAGCAGGCCGAGTCCGACCTTGAGCGGATCGATCAGCGCGACGTACTGGCGGATCACGCCGCTTTCCTCCAGGCGCTTGAGGCGGCGCAGGCAGGGCGAAGGCGAAAGCGCGACGCGTTCGGCGAGTTCGAGATTGCTCAGCCGCCCTTCTTTCTGCAGGATCTCGAGGATTTTCCGGTCCGTCCGGTCGAGCCGAAAATCTGGCATTAAACACCTCAAATTGTCTGACTTTGTGAAATTATATTCTAATCATGCCCGGTAATTGGACGAAGTTGGCAAGCACTGTGCGCGCGGCGCGGTCTATGATTCGATCGGACTGAACCAGTATTCAGGCGGGGTCCCGCGCAGACGCGGCGGGACGTTCCCAAGCCGGTATCCACAGGAGATAGCGCAATGCACTCAAGCCTGACCAGAGAAATACGCGGGATCGCAGCCGCGGCGTGCAAGGCGGTGCCACGATGAACGCGCCGGAGAAAACCGCGGCGCTCGCGAGCTCGGGCAAGCGCGCGACCTACTGCTACCAGTGCGTGGCCGGCCCGGACCTGCTGACGGTTAAAGTCGTGGACGGCGTGGCCACCGAGGTGGAGCCCAACTTCGCCGCATGCAGCGTGCATCCGGGCGGCGGCAAGGTGTGCGTAAAGGCATACGGCCTGGTGCAGAAGACCTACAACCCGAATCGCGTGCTGTCGCCGATGCGGCGTACCAATCCGAAGAAAGGGAGGGACGAAGATCCCGGTTTTGTCCCGATCTCCTGGGACGAGGCGCTGGATACCATAGCGGCGAAGCTGCGCGCGGTCGCCGAAGCCGGTCTGCTGGACGAATCCGGGTATCCCAAGGTCGCGGCGAATTTCGGCGGCGTCGGCACGCCGCAGTCCTACATGGGCACCTTCCCTGCGTTTCTCGCCGCCTGGGGTCCGGTAGACATGGGCTTCGGTTCGGGGCAGGGGGTGAAATGCACCCACTCCGAGCACTTGTACGGCGAATTCTGGCATCGCGCGTTCACCGTCTGTCCCGATACGCCGATGTGCAATTACGTGATTTCCTGCGGCGCCAATGTGGAAGCGTCTGGCGGCGTGGTCGGCGTGTGGCGCCATGCCAATGCACGCGAACGCGGCATGAAACGGGTGCAGGTCGAACCGCATTTGTCCGTCACCGGCGCCTGTTCGGCCGAATGGGTGCCGATCCGGCCCAAGACCGACCCCGCTTTTCTTTACGCTTTGGTGCACGTGCTGCTGCACGAGGCGGCGCGCGAGCGGCTGGACCTGGCGTTTCTCAAGCAGCATTCCAACTCGCCTTACCTGGTCGGCGCAAATGGTTTCTTCCTGCGCGATGCGGGCACGCGCAAGCCCTTGCTCTGGGATTTGAAGCGCAACGCCGCAGTAGTCTTCGACACACCCGACTGTGATCCGGCGCTGGAAGGCACGTTTTCCTGCGATGCGGTGGAGATAGGCGCGGACGCCGAAGTGCTGGCGCAGGGCAGGCTCGAAGGCAGTCCCTCTTTCAGCAAACTGGTGGCGCACGTGCAGCCCTACTCGCCCGAGTGGGCTGCGGCCATCTGCGATGTCCCGGCCGCGACCATGCGCCGTCGGGTCGAGGAGA
>JAENXP010000382.1 GCA_016649475.1 Burkholderiales bacterium
CTGCATGAAGGCCGGCTGTTTGTGCGCTGCCAGCGATATTTCGCCGCGCATTTTTTAGGCCACTGGATAATTTTTTGTCATTTATCCGAAGCTCAACAAAGGCCGCACCGATATTGCCGAAATTAGCCATCGGACTTTACCTCTCCGAATTTCATCTGCAACGCTTTGACAATATCATCAGCGGACTTCGGCTTGCGCTCGGTATCGCCGATAACGCGAGACAAATGCGGGAGCTTTTTGGCTCTGGTAAATGCTGCGGTATGCCATGCGTGCGCCATGCCCTGTCTCGCTTCATCACCAAGTCGTTTGCCCATCGCTTTAGATGCAATGAGCGACTGCCAGGGCGTCATACCCCAGAAGTCTGTTGGTCGCCCGCCAAGCTCTGCCCAGACTCGAAAACTTTCGATAATCGGGTCATCAACCGGCGGGCCAGATGAGGGTTTTCATCAAGGCCGCCAGCCCCGAAAAACGCCAGTTGCAATGCCTCCTGAACAGCCTTGGCCACTGGAATAAATGGCGGGGATGTTTCCATCCACCAAGCCTCATCATGTTCAGAGCAAACAGCGAGAATCTTGGTAATCTCGCCGACATCAAATTCGGAAAGAATACGCGAAATCTCGGTTTCCCACTCTTTGCCGTAAAGGCCGTGCAAGGCGGCAATAGCCTCCCAGTCGAAGCGGAGGCGCACTTCGCCCCCGCTTGTCTGGATCGTCACGGCCCCGGTGTGCGGGTTTTTACGCATTAAACGAGCGGCGGTGAATTAGCCACAAAGACCGGCAGACCCGACATTTTGATTGAAACGGTTGCCCGGATTACATCGTCCTGAGCGCCCGCCGGATTCAAAGCCGTGGTGACGCCCTGGAAATACATATACGTGGCGACCGCACCCGCTGCCGTTGATGCCGGAATTTTCAGACACCAGCTAAACAGGCCACGGGTTTTCATCGTGTAGATCAGGCCAGTTGTGTCACTGTGCGTTGCCTCTGCGCTGTCAAAGAGCAGACCGAAGTCTACGGCGCCCGGATCAAGCTGCCCGGCCAAGAAGCTCTTGACTTCATCAGCGATTAGGCTGGTGTCGATGATCGAGCGATCAAACGAAAACAACCCGCCGATTTCGGTAACGCCCGCAACTTGCGTATATACGGACGGCGACCCGGCCAAACCGTTGTCCAGGTAGAGGATGAGTCCAAAACTTTCTGTCGATGCCATGTGTTAGTTCTCCATCGTGACGATTCTGATTTCAAGTTGACGCCCAGTCAGGGTGTCGTCGGTTTCGGCCACGAATGGCCCGCCTATGCACTGAGACATGACATGCGTGCCACCCGGCACGGTCAGGGGTTGCCGGTGCAATACTGTGCGAATGCGCTCCGCGATTGTTTCTATGGCCGAGTCTGAGCCGGTGTTGTCGGCAATGCAGGTGACATCGCGGATGGTATCGCGGCCAAGATTGGTGTTGATCTCGTCGAAATGGATATCTGACACCGAGCCACGGCTGAAGACGTAGGGCCGCGTGGCGTCCGGCGGGATGGGCCAGCCAGTGAATATCGCCGGATTTTGCGGGCTACCGCTGGGATAGGTGGCGAGCAAGGCAACCAAGGTGGCGTCCTGCGAGAGCTTGTCGTAAATGGCTTGGGTAAGGTCTATCATGGCTTCACCAGAATACGGAGAATTTCGGCTCGGTTTTCTGCCAGACTTGATCGCAAGTAAGGCCGGGCCTGTACGCCATCCACGCCAAAGAAGCCCATCTCAAGCCGCCGCGCATAAGGGATACTGTCCGAGCCAATACGGCCAACAATCTCGCCGCCCTCTCTGGAAACCGTGTGTACGATGGACCCTCTCAACGCCCCGGTTACAACCTTTGGCGGCTCTGGCGAAACAGACGGATTAAGGCCGCGCAGTTTGCCACCAATAAACGCTGTCGGCTGGCCAACGCTGATTTTTGTCTTGATCTTATCTTTCAACAGCATTGCCGCATCACGCATATTTCGCGTCATGTGAAGTTTGACACGATTATGCAAAACCCTGACATTCAGCGTAAATACTCTAGGTGATTTAGCCATTACGTCACCTCCTCGCACACGCATTCTTTGCGCGTATCGCTTGAGGTGATGGTGACTGCATCGACGCGGACGGTGCGTCCGCCTTTGCGGACTTGATCGTCTTCTTCAATGTCGGTGGCAAACGGTGTTGAGAAGCGCAGAGCCGTCACGCCCCGCTCTTGCATACCACGCGGTGTGCGGTCTGCTGAGAGCGGTGAGAGCCGTCCCGATACATCAGCGGTGGATACCGCAAAGCTATCGATCCAGCCGCCCTTGCCGTCCTCTGTGCGCCCTGCGCGCCAAACGGCAAACCCAGGTATGAAAAGACCACGCATCAGATAAACACTCCCGCTTTATAAGACGCGAGAATGGCCGAAGCATTGGCCGGCAGTCCGCTGAATGATACGCCCGCGCTAGCGCTCGATGGCGCAGCGCGGGTATATGAATAGTCGCCGTCGCTTTCACTCACCAGTGGCCCGGCCATGCCGCCAGCCGAGCTTGCGCCAGATCCCACCAGCGATGAAATGGTGTAGAGCATCGCCAGTTTGATATCCTCTGGCACAGTCCCGGCTTCATAGATGATCTCCCAGCGGCCAACCGGGGTATTTTTGGAAACATAAAACACATCGACCGAATGAGAAGCCGCCCAACGTGATCCGAGTGCAAGCCGCCGCAGTAACCCGGTGGGCTTTTCAACCGCATAGTCTGTTGCTACCAGCGCCTCGCCCGTGGCTTTGTCGGTAACGCTGGTGATACTCAGGACAGGATATTCACGCAGCGAAATTGTCGGCTCGCCACCCCAATGCCGCTCGGTGAATGTCCCGCAATCAAACTTGCGTCCGGCCTCACGCTCGATCAGCGCCGATACCGGATTGATCAGCGCCACGATCTGCGCATCATTGTCGATGCTGGTGATACCCAGCCCGGCCTTGATATCAGAGAGTGTCGCCAACCCCATTTCAATCCACCATGCTTTTCAGAATGCGCAGTTGAGATTCAAGCGATGCCATTGTGGTGCCACTAGGCTCGCCGCCGTGCGCGCGGATATTCTCGCGAAGCCATGCCAGCTTGGCTTGGCCCTTCAATTCGTCTGAGTCTGCAACAGGCTTTACCACCCGCTCAACCTCAACCGGCTTTGCTCGCTCAACCAGCGTGGCCTGCCCGCGCCGGACAAGCGCCCGCGCCGTGCTGGCCCGCATCAGAACTTCTTTGCCATTAAAGCGTACCAAGATTTTCATTTAACCCTCAGTTGTTTGGGCGGGCCATTACAGCCCGCCCGATGAGTTATCAGGCGCCGTAGCGCACATCATCCAGAACGGCCCAAGCCACGGTGTGCCGCAGCGCAATGTCCGTCATCAGCATTGCGTTGATGATCACTTCATCGCGGTCATTGCTGCTGACCAAGGTGCCGCCGCTGTCGGTGTAGGCGACATTCTCAAGCACATTCAGGCTGAGATCGGCAGAGTCGGCGATCATAATCGACGGCCCATATCCGAAGTAGATCTCGGAGTCGCCGTCCTTGCTGCTCGCCCACACCACGTTCGAGCCGGACACCGCGGGGTCGTAGTCGCTGTTGCTATCGTTCGTGATCTGGGTGGTGATCCCTCCCGAAGCGGCCCCGCTCACGCCGAGCAGCAGTCCGATCAGAGCCCCACCGAGTACTTGGAGAATCAGCTTCCGCATGACTATCGCCTCCCGCTACCGCACTCACCCATTC
>JAENXP010000812.1 GCA_016649475.1 Burkholderiales bacterium
GATTGGCCTTGCCCGGAAGGGCGCTAAGCCGTGCTGATCAGAATTCGGCGTCGGCGTCCTGCGCCAAAACTTTCGCGCAGTGATGTTGCAACCGATCGGTCACGTCGTGCGTATCGCCGCTGGCGATCTTGTCATGTTCAATCAGCGGGCCGATGCGCAGCCGGAAGGTCTTGCCCTTCTTGTTGAGGAGTTCATGGAACACCGTCACGTCGCGCATCTCGGTGAAGTTCTGGTTGGCGAACCAGTAGAACAGCCACGAATTGCGGGCGTCCAGATGAGCCGGCAGCACTGGCACACAATATTTGCGGGCAAGCGACACCATGGAGGGTTGCCACGGCCGCTCTTGCAGCCCGTCATCGCGCCACATGGCGAGGCGCCCGGATGGAAAGATGACGATGGCGCGGTCGTCAAGGAACGCCTTGGATGCCAGCTGCAGCGTTTCCTTGGTCTTGGCGTGGCTGCGGTGCTCGTCGCGCCATTCCACCGGCACCATCATGTCGGCAAAACCCGGATTGACCCGTGTTGCGTCGCGGTTGGCGAAGAACGACATATCGCCGCGAACGGTCTTTAGCGCATCATAGACGGCGATGCCGTCGGCGATCCCGGTTGGGTGATTGATCGCCATGACGAAGGCGCCGGATTTGGGGATGCGCTCAAGTCCCGTCACATCGAGATCGAGATTGAGGATGCGGCTGATATAGTCCATCGCTGAAGCGCCATCGAGCGGCGCGATCTGGTCGGCCATATTGACGGCTTCGCGGTAGTGTAAAATTTGATAGAGGAAGGGCTTGATGAGTGGCCATGACCAGCTGTTGACCAGTTTCTGGCCGCGTTCGGCGATCAGATCATCAATGATATGGGCGCCGCGAACGGCGTTTATGTGCGTCACCGCCGGCCGCTCCGCTGCCACCGGTTCCAGCTTGGCCTTGAGCGCAACGGTGCGCGCCTTGCCGATGTCGCTGATATTCGCCATAACCGCGATCCACCCGTTGGTGACAATTGGCGTAGGACGTGCCAGAAATCAGGTCAAGTCACCATAGCCCCGCCGGATGACGGTCTTGCGACCCCGGCGAGTTGTATTCGAACGATCAAAGAGGCCGAAAGATGACCGTTCATTTTCGCGCAGTTCTGATCCCGGGTCTTGCCGCGCTTGCGCTGGCGGCCTGCGAAACGTCCTACTCAAACCCGTTCTCCAATCCGTTTGGTGGTCGCTCCAGCGCGCCACGGCCCTTGCCGGCCGCAGCACCTACCGGTACGATCGGACAATCAACCTTGCCGCCGCCGGGTGGTGTTGCCGGCAATCCGCTGGCACCCCTGCCGGGCAGCGAGACGCAGGTCGCGGCGGTCGATAGCAGTGCGGCGCCAGCGCCTATGACGGCGCCTGCGGACGGTGGCGCAGAGATCGGGCGGACCGACTTGCTCGGCGGCTGGACGGTCGCTTCGGCATCCGATACATGCCAGCTCTTCATGTCGCTGACGACATGGTCGGGCGGTTATCGGGCAACCACGCGTGGTTGTGGATCAGAAACCCTGCAAGGGGTTTCGGCATGGAACCTAGAAGGCCAGCAGGTATCGTTGCTAAATGATTCGGGCAATAGGGTGGCGAGTCTGACGGCCGCTTCGAAAACGCAATTCAACGGCCAAACAAC
>JAENXP010000046.1 GCA_016649475.1 Burkholderiales bacterium
CCCGGCGCCTTCAGCTTCCAGTCGGGCCGCGGCTGACCTGACCGCGTTGACGGTTTCCGCCTCGGCGCTCTCCCAATCCGGCACGGGGGCGAGACCTACACGCGGCGGCGCGCCGGTCCACGGCGGCACTTCGGCCGGCAGCCCGGTTGACAGCACCGAGGCGAGCAAAGCGAGGTCGTCGATATTGCGCGCGAAATGACCCAGGGTATCGAGTCCGGGCGCGAGCGGCCTGACGCCGCGCATGCTGAAGGCGTCGAAAGTAGGCTTGTAGCCGTAGACACCGCAGTACGAGGCGGGGCGGATGATGGAGCCGCCGGTTTGGGTGCCCAAGGCCAGCGGCACCATGAAATCGGCGACTGCCGCCGCCGAGCCGCTGGAAGAGCCGCCCGGGGTGTGCTCGGGATCATGCGGATTTCGAGTTTGGCCGTAGGGATGGCGAAATGCGAACTCCGTGGTCACGGTCTTGCCCAGAACAATGCCGCCGGCCGCGCGTATCCGCGTTACACAATCGGCATCGGCAGCGGGCCTGTGATTGGCGTAGATCGGTGAGCCGTACGCCGTCGGCATGTCCGCGGTGTCGATAATGTCCTTGATCCCCACGGGCACGCCATAAAGCGGCGGCCGCGGACCTTTGGCGTCGCACTCGCGCGCCTGTGCGCGTACCGCTTCGGCGTCAAGATAGGTCCAGGCGCGCACTTCCGGCTCGCGCGCCTCGATACGCGCGAGGCAGGCATCGACGAGCTCGGCGACACCGAGCCCGCCCGCGGCAATCAGTTGCGCCGCCTCGCGTGCACCTAGCTTGCTAGGATCCGCCACGTCTGTCCGGTACGCAGGGGGTCAGCCGCCATTCCAGGCACCGCGCCGCTGCGCTGACGAGAAGTCGATGAAGGCGGTGGATTTCAACAAATCCGAGGCCTAGAGTTCGGAAAAATCCAGCGTTGCGAAGTAATCGTCCAGGGTTTCCGCGCGCCGAATCTGCGTGACGGAACCGTCTTTCCGCAACAACAGCTCGGCGGATCGCAGCTTGCCGTTGTATTGAAAGCCCATCGCGGAACCGTGCGCGCCGGCGTCGTGGATGACGAGCAAGTCGCCGGCGTTGATTTCCGGGAGCTGCCTGTCTATCGCGAACTTGTCGTTGTTCTCGCACAGCGAACCAACCACGTCGTAAGTGTGGTCCTGGGGTGCGGTCTCCTTTCCAAGCACCGTGATGTGGTGATACGCACCGTACATGCCGGGCCGCATCAGGTTGGACATGCAGGCATCGACGCCGATGTATTGTTTGTAAGTGTTCTTGTCATGTATCGCCTCGGTGACGAGATAGCCATACGGTCCGGTGATACAGCGGCCGTTTTCCATAAAGATTTTCAGCGGATGCAAACCGGCCGGCACCACGATCTCCTGATACGCCTCCTGGATCCTGCGGCCGACCAAGCCGAGGTCGACCGCCTTCTGGCCGGGGCGGTAGGGAATGCCGATGCCGCCACCGAGGTTGACGAATTCGATTCGCACGCCCGGATCGCGCGCGAGTTCCACGGCCAGTTCAAACAGCATCTTCGCCGTCTCGACAAAGAACTCCGGATCCAGCTCATTTGACGCCACCATGGTGTGCAGCCCGAAACGGCGAACACCCTTTGCCTTCAATTGCCGGTAGCCGTCCACAAGCTGCTCGCGCGTGAAGCCGTACTTCGCTTCCTCGGGCTTGCCGATGATGACGTTCCCCTCGCGCAGCGGGCCCGGGTTGTAGCGCAGGCAAATCACCTCCGGCAAACCGGCGTGCTGTTCCAGGTAAGGGATGTGGGTGATGTCATCGAGGTTGATGATCGCACCCAGTTCTTTGGCCTGGATGTATTCTTTCGCAGTAGTCTCGTTCGACGTGAACATGATGTTCTCGCCGCTTATGCCGACTCGCTCGCACAGCACCAGTTCTGCCAGGCTCGAGCAGTCGCCGCCCAGATTTTCCTGCCTCAGAATCTTCAGCAAGTGCGGATTCGGGGTGGCTTTGACCGCAAAATACTCCTTGAACGCGCACCACGCGAACGCCTGATTCAGCCTCCGGGCACTGGCGCGGATCGCGGATTCGTCATAAATGTAAAACGGCGTCGGGTAATTGCGAACGATCTCGCGGATGGTCCGCTCGTCAAAGGGAAGTGGCTTTTCGATCATGATGGCCCCTGCGCCGGGGATGCCTTTCTCTGGAAAACCGTTTATCGGACGGCGATTCTACCCTGCTACGCCGAACGGTGGCAATTTGCCATCGCCGTGTAAAATGAAGTCGACATGAGACTAGACGACCTTTGGGCGAAGCACGGCGCCGGCACATTGCGGCCGGACTCTGCAGAAACAAAAGACCTGCTCATCTTCGGTGTTACTGACGATTCCAGAGACGTTCGCCACGGTTACCTGTTCTGCGCCCTGCCGGGCGCCAGAGAGCAGGGTCTCGCGTTCTGTTCGCAGGCCGCTGCCAAAGGCGCACAGGCCATTGCCGTAGCGGAAGGCACGCGCGACGAAGATCTGGGCCTGAACGAGTACGAGCGCGCAAAGATCGTAGTCCTGCGAGTCACGGACATTCGAGGATTCTACGCGCGGCTGGCAGCCGATTTTCATTCCGCCCGTCCAGCCACCATTGCAGCGGTAACCGGCACCAATGGCAAGACGTCCACGGTGTGCTTCCTGCGCGACCTCTGGGACGAGGACGGCCGAAACGCGCTGAGCCTGGGAACCCTCGGCCTGCAGGCCCGCGGCAAGAGCCACTCCAACCTTGAAGCCGGACTTACCACCTACGACGCCAAAACGTTGCATATCATGCTGGGCGAACTGGAGCGTGCGCACGGCGTTACCCATCTTGCGATGGAGGCTTCGAGCCACGCACTCGACCAGCAGCGCCTGGCCGGCATGACTTTCGACGCCGCAGGCTTTACCAATCTCACCCAGGACCATCTCGACTACCACCAGTCGATGGAGGCCTACCTGCAGGCCAAGATGAGACTCTTCCATGAGCGGCTCAAAGCGGATGGCGTGGCTGTCATCAATATCCGCGCCGCGTCGGGTATGCAGATCGCATCGGCGATGAGGTCGAGAGGTACTCGGGTCATCTCCTATGGCGAAGCAGGCAGCGGCGCCGACCTTGCTGTGCTCGAGCGAGTTCCGCATGCGCAGGGACAAACGCTGAAGCTGTCGGTCTTCGGCACCGCATATGAAGTGCAGGCGCCGGTGGCGGGTGCTTTTCAAGCGGAGAACATTCTATGCGCGCTCGGTTTGGCCCTGGGCACAGACGTGCCGGTCGAGCGTGCGATTGCCGGCATCGACCGCCTGGCCAGCGTTCCGGGGCGCCTCGAACTCGCCGCAGTTCTTGCCAATGGCGCGACAGTCTACGTGGACTACGCGCATACACCGGATGCTCTGGACAACGTGCTACGCAGCGTGCGTCCGCACGTCGGCGCAAAAAACAAGCTCCACGTGCTCTTCGGATGCGGAGGCGACCGCGATGCGGGCAAGCGACCCATCATGGGCCGCATTGCGGAAGAACGCAGCGATTGCGTGTGGGTGACCGATGACAATCCACGCACCGAAGACCCGGACACCATCCGAAGGCAGGTACTCTCGGGCGCTGCGGATGCAACTCGCGCAACGGACGCCGGCCCGCGCCGCGAGGCCTTGCAGCTCGCGCTGTCCGCGTTGCGCCCGGGGGACGTCCTTGTCGTCGCCGGCAAGGGTCATGAAGACTATCAGATCGTGCTTGAACGAGACTCCGGAGGGCTGCCCCTGCAAGACGCTCGGGGACGCCCGATGACGAAGAAGATTCCGTTCGCCGACGCCAAAGTCATCCATGAAATCATCGCGTCGATGTAGCGCAAGTCCATCGGGAAGAGAACATGGCCGCATTCTATGACGCTCGTGGCAATACCTATTTCGTAGCCTCGCCCGAGGAGATCGGCGGCTACGCCGATATTGCGCGAACTGCTGCTGCAGCTGCCAGGACACGCGAGCGTTGGGCACGACAGGCCATCGAACGCATTTGCGGCCGCACAAATGTTTCCGGGGGAATCGACACGGACGGCGCCAAGCGGTACCGGTCGGACGGTTTGTTGGTGGGGCCCTTCCCGGACGAACACGCTTTTGCGTTGTTGATCGTAAACACCGACGGAACGCTGGCGGAGCGCAGCGGCAACGGCTTGACGATCTTCTCGCAATTTCTCGTCGACACCGGACAGGTCAGTCGTTCGAAAGCATTCTTATTGCGCGTCTATCACGACACCCCTGAATCCCCCACTGTCGAGGCCAGGATAGAAGCGGGTGAACGAGAGGGGCAGAAGGGGTTTTGGGTCGACATGGGTGTCCCTGCATACGGACCGTCGGCAGTTGGCGCAGCGCCCGAACACCTGGGGGTTTCCGAGTTCGACGGTCGCATCGTTGCGCGTGTGCTCGATCTCGAGAAGATCGAGGCATCGTGGACATGCAGCCAGTTTGTCAACGTCGGGAATCCGCATTGCGTGACTTTCCTGAAAAGCCCGGACCTGTTGCCTGCGATGGAACAACTCGGATCAGCGAAGTGGATGCCAGGGCTGGGCGCAATTGCCAACAGCACCGGGAGCGAGGGCCTGCGCGGTGCGGGACGTCCGTGCAAAAACGGAATCAATCTGCAGTGGGCCTGCGTCACCGGGCCTGACAGCATCGATGCGCGGGTATTCGAGCGCGGCGAGGGGCCGACCTTGTCTTCCGGAACTAGCGCAACGGCCGTTGCGAGCGCCGCACGGAATCTGGGATTACTCGATGCCAAGACCGTCAATGTTAGAATGCCGGGCGGCGTTGCACCGGTGCGATTCGATGAACGCAATGGGAGCCTCGCGCGAGTGATGCTGTTCGGCGTAGCGCAGCAAGCGAATCCACCAGTTTAGGGGTTTTGAAAATCGATTATGACCTACATTAACGACCATTATCTCAAGTTGACCGCCGGTTACCTCTTCCCTGAAATCGGCCGGCGGGTAACGGCATTCTGCGACGCGAACCCTGCCGCAAACGTCATTCGCCTGGGCATCGGCGACGTCACCGAACCGCTTGCCCCGGCCGTGATTCAGGCGATGCATGCGGCTGTCGATGAACTGGCCGAGCGATCGTCGTTCCGCGGCTACGGGCCTGAGCAGGGCTACGATTTTCTGCGCGAGGCCATCGCCGAACACGACTATCAGGCTCGCGGAGCCAAGGTCGACGCGGACGAGATCTTCGTCTCGGACGGTTCCAAGTGCGATTCGGGGAATATCCTGGATATCTTCGGGGAAGACAACGTCATCGCGGTGGTGGATCCGGTCTACCCGGTGTACGTGGATACCAACGTCATGGCCGGGCACACCGGTCCGGCGGATGCCAGCGGCCGCTACGGCGGCCTGGTCTACCTTCCGGTTACTGCCGAAAACGATTTCGTACCCGAACTTCCCAAGCAGCGGGTCGACCTGATTTACCTGTGCTATCCCAATAACCCGACTGGCGTGGTTGCCACCAAGGAAATGCTGAAGCGTTGGGTCGAATACGCGCAGCAGAACGGTTCGATAATTTTGTATGACGCCGCCTATGAAGCGTTCATCACCGACCCGGCCATTCCGCACTCGATCTATGAAATCGACGGAGCCAGGGAAGTTGCGATCGAGTTCCGCAGTTTCAGCAAGACGGCCGGCTTCACCGGCGTGCGCTGCGCCTTCACGGTGATTCCGAAAGACCTCAAGGGAAAGACGCGCGACGGCCGTGAAGTCCCGATTCATCCGCTCTGGAATCGACGGCACTGCACCAAATTCAATGGTGTCTCCTATCCCGTGCAACGGGGCGCCGCTGCGATTTACTCGCCGGAAGGCAGGCAGCAGGTGCGCGAAACCATAGCGTTCTACCTTGCCAACGCCAAGCTGGTGCGTGAAGCGCTGACGAAACTGGGAATACAGGTGTACGGCGGGGTGAACGCACCTTACGTGTGGCTGAAGACTCCCGGCAAATTGAGCAGTTGGGACTTTTTCGACAAGCTGCTGCAGGAAGCCCATTTGGTGGGAACGCCCGGGAGCGGCTTTGGCGCCTGCGGGGAGGGCTATTTCCGTCTGAGTGCCTTCAACAGCCGTGCCAATGTTGAAGAAGCAGTACGGCGTTTCGCGAAAATCATGTAGGGACAGGACCGGCCGCGCGGCTCAGCGCTTGGCCTCCAGCTGCTCCCAGCGCGTCAGGGCGGAAACCAGTTCCGCCTCGATCGCGGCGAAACGCAGGTTCAGCTGTTTCACCTGTTCCGGTTGTTCGCGATACAGCGCCGCATTCGCCAGCGCTGCGGTGATTTGCTTTTGCTCCTTTTCCAGTAGGTCGATTTTTGCCGGAAGCCCGGCCAGTTCGCGCTCTTCCTTGTAGCTCAGCCCGGCTTTGGCCGGCGCCGGCGCGGCTGGAGTGCGCTTTGCCCGGCCGTCGATTTTCTGTCCGCGCTTTGCCGGCTCGGCCTCGGGCCGGGCCGGCGATTTGACGCGCTGCCAGTCGCTGTAGCCGCCGGCGTATTCCTTCCACACGCCCTCGCCTTCGCTGGCGATGGTCTGCGTGACCACGTTGTCGAGGAACGCCCGGTCGTGGCTCACCAGAAACAGCGTGCCGGCATAGTCCTGCAGCAATTCCTCCAGCAGTTCCAGCGTCTCGATGTCCAGATCGTTGGTCGGCTCGTCCAGCACCAGAACATTGGCCGGGCGGCTGAACAGGCGCGCCAGCAGCAGGCGGTTGCGCTCGCCGCCGGAAAGCGATTTGACCGGGGCGCGTGCGCGCTCCGGCGGAAACAGGAAATCCCCCAGATAACTGATGACGTGCTTGCGCACGCCGTTGACCTCGACGAAATCGCCCCCGGTGCTGATGGTATCGGCCAGCGTGGCCTCTTCGTCCAGCACCGCGCGAAACTGGTCGAAATAGGCGAAATCCAGCTTGGTGCCCAGGCGTACCTGACCGTCATCGGGCTGCAGTTCACCCAGGATCAGCTTGAGCAAAGTGGTTTTGCCGCTGCCGTTGGGTCCGATCAGGCCCACTTTGTCGCCGCGCAGGATGCGGCAGGAAAAATCCTGCACCACCGGCTTGCCGTCGTAGCGCTTGCATACCCGGCGCAGTTCCACCACCAGCTTGCCCGAACGCTCGCCCTCTTCCACCGCCAGGGCGACCTTGCCGACGCGCTCCCGCCGCGCGCTGCGCTCCAAGCGCAGCGCCTCCAGGCGCCGCACCCGGCCTTCGTTGCGTGTGCGCCGTGCCTGTATGCCCTGGCGGATCCAGACCTCTTCCTGCGCCAGGAACTTGTCGAACTTGCGGCTGTGTACGGCTTCGGTTTCCAGCGCAGCGGCTTTTTCCTGCTGATAGACGCTGAAATTGCCGGTGTAGCTGCTCAGGTAACCGCGGTCCAGCTCGATGATGCGGGTGGCGACGTTATCCAGAAAGCGCCGGTCGTGAGTGACCAAGAGCACGCTGCCTGAATAGGACTGCAGCATCTGTTCCAGCCATTCGATCGCGGCGACGTCCAGATGGTTGGTCGGCTCGTCCAGCAGCAGCAGATCGGGTGCGGGCACCAGCGCGCGAGCGAGGGCGACGCGCTTCTTCAGGCCGCCGGACAGCTCGGATACCAGCCAGTCTGGATCGAGCTGCAGGCGCGACAGCGTGTTTGCAACCTTGTGTTCCAGGCTCCAGCCATCGCTCGCATCCAGCGCTTCCTGCAACTGGTGCAGCCGCTCCATCAGGGCGGGATCGGCCGGCGTGCCGGCATCGTGCGCGGCGGTTAGATCGTGCGCCGCAGCGTGATAGTCGACGAGCAGCTGCGTGCCTTTTCCCAGACCTTCGGCCACTGCTTCGAAAACGCTCAAGCCGGGCGCGAATTGGGGTTCCTGCGGTACGCTCGCCAGTTTCAGCGCCGGCGCATGCCACACCTTGCCGTCGTCCGCAGCGGCGGCGCCGGCCATGAGCTTGAGCAGACTGGATTTTCCGGTGCCATTGCGGCCGATCAGGCCGATGCGCTCACCCGGTTCGATCACCAGATCCGCGTGATCGAGCAGGGGCACATGGCCGTAGGCCAGGGAAACCTGGGAAAGCTGGAGTAAGGGCATGAAAGGCCTGGCACGGGGACGGGAATCTGCCCCTAGGATAACTCATCGCGGCGTAATTCCCGCGATTTGCCGGCATCATTCGGAGAGCCAGACTGCGCGCATCCTGCCACCCGTCTTCGCGCCGGCGCTGGCGCAAGCCGTTCATCTCCCGCCGCACCAGCATAGCGGCCGGCACTGCGCACAAACTCTAGCGCCTGCACGCCAGCGGCATCGCCTATTTCTGCAATGAACAACGGGTGACACACTGCGCTCACCGCGACGCGCAGTCCGCCGGCCGATCGGATTCGCCCATGACCAGCACCGCCGCGCCGCGCACTTGACCCGAGGCCAGCCGCTGCAGCGCCTCGTTTGCCGATGCCAGTGGGAAGACTTCGACCTCGGTTCTGATACCGGCCTTGGGCGCGATATCGAGAAACACTTCGCCGTCGCGGCGCGTGAGGTTCGCAATGGAGCGCACGCTGCGCTCGCCCCAGAGGATGGAATAGGGGAATTCCGGAACATTGCTCATGTGGATGCCGGCGCACACCACCGTCCCGCCCCTGGCCGTATGGCGCAGGGCCTGGGGTATCAGCGCGCCCACCGGCGCGAACAAAATGGCGGCATCCATTTCCCCTGGCGGCGCTGCGCCCGAGTCCCCGGCCCAGGCAGCCCCCAATTCGCGCGCGAATTGCTGTCCATCCGCATCGCCCGGCTTGGTGAACGCGTAGATTTCGCGCCCCTGCCAGCGCGCCACTTGAGCGATGATGTGCGCCGCCGCGCCAAATCCATATATACCAATCCGCTTTGCCTCCCCGGCTGCGACCAGCGCGCGGTAACCGATCAGTCCCGCGCATAGCAGCGGCGCGGCTTCGGCATCGCTGTATGTGTCGGGCAAGGCAAAACAATAGCGCTCGTCGGCTAGCGCGAATTCGGCGTAGCCGCCATCCAGGGTATAGCCGGTGAACCGCGCCTCGTCGCACAGGTTTTCGCGGCCGCTCGCACAATAGCCGCAATGGCCGCAGGTGCGCCCGAGCCAGGGCACGCCCACGCGCTGCCCTGGGGAAAAGCGTTTTGCCTGCGCGCCATTTTCCATCACGATGCCCACGATTTCGTGGCCGAGTATGAGCGGCAGCTTCGGCTGCCGCAGATCGCCGTCCATGACGTGCAGATCGGTGCGGCAGACACCGCAGGCGTGTACTTTCAGCAGGATTTCATCCGCCCCGGGTTTGGGGCGAGGCAGATCGGCGTGCCGCAGCGGCCGGCCCTGCACATCCAGAATCATCGCCTTCATGGAACCCCCCGCAATCCTGCTCGGTGCTGTGGAATTATCCTAGCCCCACCCAGTTTCTGCGCTATGAGAATAGTTAAGCTGCGATCCATCTCGGGATAAATACTTTTCCCCCGCCGAAATGCTCTGTGTGC